>JAWWBV010000186.1:0-5517 GCA_033720795.1 Halomonas sp.
CTCGGGAGGCGTGACGTCGACCCGCGGCTCCTTCGCCATGCGCGCCGTGTAGGCGGCCTCGGGACGCTTGGCCGACGGCGTGCGCTCAGGCACCTCCCAGGGGATATCGGTCTCGCCGTCGTCGCCGAAGCCCGGCTCTGTCGCCAGGACCGGCTCGTCCTCGCGGGACCGGCCGCGGCCCAGCCGCCGCCACCAGGACGGCCGCTCATCGACTTCTTCAGGGCTTGCGCGCGGCGTCTCGGCGGCCCTCGTCTCGCGCGCCTGCTGGTCGAGGTCGCGTCGCTCGGCGCGCCGCTCCCGCGACAGCCCGAAGCGGTCGACCACCCAGCGCCACCCCAGCAGGCTGCGCCGGCCCAGCTCGTCCATCACCGTCAGCCAGGAGAGCCCGGTGAACAGGGGGAAGCCGCAGAGCATGGCCGCCACCGAGAGCAGGCCGGTGCCGCCCGATCCCACCAGTGGCAGCAGCGCACCGACCAGCCCCTCCCCGAGGATCCCGCCCGTCGAGTAGGGCAAGGGGCCATCGGGGCGATAGAAGTGCAGCGCGCCCAGGGTGGTGGTGCCCAGCAGCAGCAGCACCAGCCCCCCGCAGCGCACCGCCAGGGCGGTAGGGTCCCACTCGAAACGCACCTGACGCGAACGGATCAGCCACCAGGCGGCGAACCCGAGCATACCGGGCCACCACAGGGCGCTCACGCCAAACAGCGAATAGAGCACATCGGCGAGCCAGGCACCGATGGCGCCCATCCAGTTGGCGACCTCGGTCTCCGGTCCACTGCTCGACCAGCCGGGATCGTCCCCACGAAAGCTGTAGAGCGCCAGTAGCAGGAACACGCAGGCGGCCAGCAGCAGGATCACCACGCCCTCGCGGGTCGCGCCCTGCAGCCGCAAGCCAAAGCGCTTGGCCGTCTCCCTGGCATTCGCCGCCGTCGCCCGACGCGACGAGGTCCTCTTCTTGTCACTCAAGCGGCCACCTCCCTTGCGCCCACATGGCGTATTGCGGTTGTCATGGGGAGCAATCATACCGAGCAAGCGCTCACCATCACAGGGGCCGGCGCGCCTTGAGCCCTGCTCCCCGGCGCGGCAGACTGGGCGGGCCGCCCACGAGGAAGAGGCCCCATGCTGCCCTGGCTCCCCGCCCATGCCGTCCATTTCCCCCCCGTCGAGTCCGCGCTGCGCGACCCCGACGGCCTGCTGGCCGCGGGCGGCGCCCTGACCCCGGCCTGGCTACTGGCCGCCTATCGCCATGGCATCTTTCCCTGGTTCAGCGACGACCAGCCGATCCTCTGGTGGAGCCCGGACCCCCGCATGGTGCTGGTACCCGGCGAGATCCGCGTCAGGCGAAGCCTGGCCAAGCGGCTGCGCAACGCCGGCTTCACCATCACCGCGAACCGCGCCTTCGAGGCGGTGATGACGGCCTGCGCGGCCCCCCGCAACGGCCAGCCAGACACCTGGATCACCGACGAGATGCGCACGGCCTACGGGCAACTTCACGCCCTGGGGGCGGCCCACTCGGTGGAAGTGTGGCGCGACGATGCCCTGGTCGGCGGCCTCTACGGCATCGCGCTGGGGCCGGTGTTCTTCGGCGAATCGATGTTCTCCCGGGTACCGGACGCCTCCAAGGTCGCCCTGGTGCAGCTGGCGCGCGTCATGGCCGCCGGCGACGGCCGGCTGATCGACTGCCAGATGCACACCGGCCACCTGGCAAGCATGGGCGCCCGGGACATCGCCCGCCGCGAGTTCATCGACTATCTTGATCAGTGGCTGGGTGAGCCCGCGCATGGCCGCCGGGAAGCGGCCACGAAGCTGCCGGCACCCACCTGGTCCTTCGCTACCATCGGCACCGCAGGATGACCGGGCCGGGGACTCCCGGGAGCATGACGCAGAGGAGATGGCCGCCTTGAGCAGCAACGCCCCCCGACAGCCGGTCAGGGACCTGCGCTTCTTCCTGACCGTACCCCACGCCTGCAGCTACCTGGCGGGCCGTGAGGCGACCACGCTGTTCCTCGACCCCCAGGAAGCGCCGGGCCAGGGCGTCTACGATGCCCTGGCGCTGCTCGGCTTTCGTCGCAGCGGTCGCCACCTCTACCGCCCGCACTGCGATGCCTGCAACGCCTGCATCTCGGTACGCATTCCGGTGGAGGCATTCTCGCCGAACCGGACCCAGCGCAAGCTGATGAACCGCAATGCCGACCTCAGCCTGCACGTGCGTCCCGCGCTCTTCGATGCCGAGCACTATGCCCTCTACGCGCACTACGTCAGGACCCGCCACGCCGATGGTGACATGTACCCGCCGAGCCATGAGCAGTACCGCACCTTCCTGACCCTCGATCAACCCTACGCCCGGCTGCTGGAGTTCCGCCTCGACGGACGACTGGTGGCCGTCTCGGCCTTCGATCAGCTCGAGCACGGCCTCTCGGCCATCTATACCTTCTTCGATCCGTCGCCCGAGCTGGAGCGCCGCTCCCTGGGCACCCTGGCCGTGCTGTGGCTGGTGCGACGCGCCCGCGAGCAAGGGCTTCCGCATGTCTATCTCGGCTACTGGATCCGCGAGTGTCGCAAGATGACCTACAAGCAGGCCTTCCAGCCGCTGGAGATGCTCGACGGTCGCCACTGGCGGCGCCTGATCACGACGCGTTAAGCGCAAAGGAACCCGGGTTCCTTTGCCATGACGGGCGGCATGCGGCACAATATCGCGCTATCCTGTCGGCACGGGTGGCCCAACCGTGACATCGCGCCGCCTGTTTTTTGTCATCATCAGCGAGGAACCGCCTATATGGCACGTGAAGACCATATCGAAATGGAAGGCGTCGTCGTCGATACCCTTCCCAACACTACGTTCCGCGTCGAACTCGAGAACGGCCACGTGGTGACCGCCCACATCTCTGGCAAGATGCGCAAGCACTATATCCGCATCCTCACCGGCGATAAGGTCAAGGTCGAGCTGACCCCCTACGACCTGTCCAAGGGACGCATCGTCTACCGCGCCCGCTGAGCGCCGGTCGGGCCGCCGTGGCCCGGACGCCGCTCGAGTGCCGGCCGCCTTCATGACCGCCGCCACCTCCTCCTGAATCACACGCCCGAACGAACAACGCCCCGTCCGAAGACAGGGCGCTGTGCTGGCGTGACCGGCCGAACTCCCGTCGTCAGGGCGCGTCGGCCAGCTCCGCCTCCGTGGCCAGGTGCAGTTCGCCGTCTTCCACACTGACGTGGACCACACCGCCGTGCTCGGCGAGTTCCCCGAACAGGATCAGCTCGGCCAACGGCTTCTTGAGCTTCTCCTGAATCAGGCGAGCCATCGGGCGCGCCCCCATGTCGGGGTCGTAGCCCTTCTCGGCCAGCCACTCCCGCGCCGCATCGTCCACGTCGAGCTGGACCCGCTTCTCGTCGAGTTGCGCCTGCAGCTCCACCAGGAACTTGTCCACCACGTTGCGCACCACCGAGGTGGGCAGGGCGTGGAACTGGATGATGCCGTCCAGGCGGTTGCGGAACTCCGGCGAGAAGGTCTTGCGGATCACCTCCATGGCGTCGGTGGAGTGGTCCTGGCTCTGGAAGCCGATGGAGCGCCGCGTGGCCTGTTCGACCCCGGCATTGGAGGTCATGATCAGGATCACGTGGCGGAAATCCGCCTCGCGGCCGTTGTTGTCGGTCAGGCGGCCGTGGTCCATCACCTGCAGCAGCAGGTTGAAGACCTCGGGATGCGCCTTCTCGATCTCGTCGAGCAGCAGCACGCAGTGGGGCTGCTTGGTGATCGCCTCGGTCAGCAGGCCACCCTGGTCATAGCCGACATAGCCGGGAGGCGCGCCGATCAGCCGTGACACGGTGTGGCGCTCCATGTACTCGGACATGTCGAAGCGCACCAGCTCGATGCCCATGATGTGCGAGAGCTGGCGCGCCACCTCGGTCTTGCCCACCCCGGTGGGACCGGCGAACAGGAAGCTGCCCACCGGCTTGTCCGGCGACTTGAGGCCGGCCCGGGACAGCTTGATCGCCGCGGCGAGGCTGTCGATGGCCTCGTCCTGGCCGAACACCAGCATCTTGAGGTCACGATCGATGTTGGCCAGCAGCTTGCGATCGGAGCTGGAGACGCTCTTCGGCGGAATCCGCGCGATGGAGGCGACCACCGCCTCGACCTGGTCCACGTCGATGGTGTCGACGCGCACCTCCGGCGGCAGCAGCCGCTGATGGGCCCCGGCCTCGTCGATCACGTCGATGGCCTTGTCGGGCAGGTGCCGGTCGTTGATGTAGCGATCCGACAGTCGTGCCGCGCTCTCCAGGGCCGCATCGGTGTACTTGAGCTGGTGGTGTTCCTCGAAGCGCGAGCGCAGCCCCTTGAGGATGCGGGTGGTGTCCTCCACCGAGGGCGCCATCACGTCGACTTTCTGGAAGCGCCGCGCCAGGGCCCGGTCCTTCTCGAAGATCCCGCGGTACTCCTGGAAGGTGGTGGAGCCGATGCAGCGCAGCTCCCCCGAGGAGAGCAGCGGCTTGAGCAGGTTGGAGGCATCCATCACGCCGCCAGAGGCGGCTCCTGCGCCGATCACGGTGTGGATCTCATCGATGAACAGGATGGCGTTGGGCTGCTTGCGCAGCTCGGCCAGCAGGTTCTTCAGGCGCTTCTCGAAGTCGCCGCGGTACTTGGTGCCGGCCAGCAGCGCCCCCATGTCCAGCGAGTAGACCACGGCGTCGCTGATCACCTCGGGCACGTCCTCCTCGACGACGCGCTTGGCCAGTCCCTCGGCGATGGCGGTCTTGCCGACCCCGGCCTCGCCGACCAGCAGCGGGTTGTTCTTGCGACGCCGCGCCAGGATCTGCACCACGCGCTCGAGTTCATGGTCGCGACCGATCAGCGGATCGATCTTGCCCATCCGCGCCTGCTCGTTGAGGTTGGTGGCATAGCTGGTCAAGGGGTTGGAGCCCGTCTCGGCACCGCCTTCCTCGGCTTCCTCCGCCTCGGGCGAGGGCGAGGCCTGACTCTGGCCGTGGCCGGCCACCTTGGAGATGCCGTGGGCGATGTAGTTGACGGCATCGACCCGGGCCACGTTCTGCTGCTTGAGGAAGTAGACCGCCTGGCTCTCCTGCTCGGAGAAGATCGCCACCAGCACATTGGCGCCGGTGACCTCGCTCTTGCCGGACGACTGGACATGAAAGACCGCGCGCTGCAGCACACGCTGGAACCCCAGGGTCGGCTGGGTCTCGCGGTCGGACTGGTCCTCGGGAATCAGCGGCGTGGTGGAGTTGATGAAATCCTGCAGGTCGGACCGCAGCTTGTCGAGGTTGGCCCCGCAGGCGCGCAGCACATCGGCCGCCGAGGCGTTGTCGAGCAGCGCCAGCAACAGGTGCTCCACGGTCATGAACTCGTGGCGCTTGGAACGAGCCACGGTGAAGGCCGTGTTCAGGGTCAGTTCAAGTTCTTTACTCAGCATGGCAGTCCCCTTCTCGCCGCTCAGGGCTTCGCGTCGGATCGTTCATGGTCCGGCATCATCAACATTCGGGTACAAACGGCACCGTTGCAAGTCTCCC
>JAWWBV010000187.1:0-5508 GCA_033720795.1 Halomonas sp.
CGCTTGGGCGCCGGGCAGTGGGTGCGGAAGACCAGCTCGACCATCAGCCGGCCGGCGGGGATGGCCGGGTGCTTGAGCAGCGCCAGGGCGGTGTTGCCCATGGCGCCGCCGAGGATCCGCCCCATCATCTCGCGCAGCAGCGGGTGCTCCCAGGAGAGGCGCTGGACGTCGTCCCGGGCCAGGGCGCGCTCCCGGGAGAAGGTGGCCGAGAAGCCCTCCTCGCCCTTCACCAGCCCCGGCAGGCCGTCGAGCATCTGCGGGCTGGGCTGCAGGTGCTGGATGCCGCCACCGATGTCCTGGCTGTCGACCCCGAAGATGTCCAGCGCCTGGTCCAGGTAGCGGGCCAGGGCCTTGTCGGCGTCGAGCTCGCGGATCGCCGCGGCGACCGCCTCGGCGCGATCGCCGCGGCAGGCGTTGAGTTCGAGCAGGCGGTTGCGACCGGCGTCGCGCTCCGCGAGCTTGGCCTCGAACAGGGCGCGGGTCTCCGCGATCACCTCGTCGAGGTCTTCATCGTCGAGCAGGCTGTCGGCCAGGGTGTCGCCGAAGGCGGCGTGGATCTCGCTGCCGAGGCCGTGGGGGGCGCTGAAGGCGTCCAGGCCCTCGTGGTACCAGCGCAGCAGCTTCTCGCCGGGGCTGCCGGTGAACACCGGCGCGTGGATCTCGATGGCGTGACGCTGGCCGATGCGGTCGAGGCGGCCGATGCGCTGCTCGAGCTGGTCCGGGTGCAGCGGCAGGTCGAACATCACCAGGTGACGGCAGAACTGGAAGTTGCGCCCCTCGGAGCCGATCTCCGAGCAGACCAGCACCTGGCAGCCCTCCTCCTCGTCGGCGAAGGCCGCCGCGGCGCGGTCGCGCTCGACCAGCGAGAGCCCCTCGTGGAACACCGGGGCCTGGTAGCCACCGAGCACCCGCAGCCCCTCGGCGAGGCCCTGGGCGGTCTCGCGGTCGTGGGCGATCACCAGCACCTTGTCGCCGGCGAAGCCCGCCTCACCGTCGTCGGCGAGGCGCTCCAAGAGCCAGCTCACGCGCGGGTCGAACTGCCACCAGGGCTCGGTGTTGAGCGGGTCGTCGGTCATCGCCCGGTACATGGCGTCGGGGTAGATCAGCACCTCGGGGTGATCCAGGCCGGTCTCGATCAGCAGCTCGTCCAGGTAGTCCTCGTCCCGGGCCAGACGGCGCAGCACCCGCCGGTAGGCGGAGGGCGCCTCGAGCTCGGCGATATGCAGGCGCCGCTCCGGGAAGCCGCCGACGTGGCGGCGGCCGTTGCGGAACATCACCCGGCCGGTCCCGTGGCGGTCGAGCAGCTGGTCGCGCAGCTGCGCCCGGGCCGCGGCGCGCTGGTCGTCACCGCGCTCCGGGTCGGCCAGGGTGTCGAGCAGCGCCAGGCTGTCGGGTTCCTGGATCACCGCGGCGACCCGCTCG
Source organism: Halomonas sp. (assembly GCA_033720795.1). Classification (GTDB taxonomy): domain Bacteria; phylum Pseudomonadota; class Gammaproteobacteria; order Pseudomonadales; family Halomonadaceae; genus Halomonas. Next base: position 1,423 of record JAWWBV010000187.1, read on the forward strand.
CGGTCGGCCGCCTCGCCGGGCAGCCGTTCGAGGGCGTCGATCGCCTCGGCGACCTCCACGTAGTGGGCCTCCTCCTCGCGGAAGGCCTCGAGGCTGTGGTAGCGGTCCGGGTCGAGCAGGCGCAGGCGGGCGAAGTGGCTCTCGAGGCCCATCTGCTCCGGGGTGGCGGTGAGCAGCAGCATGCCGGGCACCTGGCCGGCCAGCTGCTCCACGCAGGCGTAGCCGGGGCCGCTCTGCTCGGGGCTCCAGTCGAGGTGGTGGGCCTCGTCGACGATCAGCAGGTCCCAGTCGCAGGCCTGGGCCTGCTGCTGGCGATGGGCGTTGGTGAACAGCCAGTCCTGGCTCGCCAGCACCAGCTGGCCGGCCTCGAAGGGGTTGGCGCTGCCGTGGGCGAGGCTCTGCTGCTCGTCGAGCAGGGTGACCTCGAGGGCGAAGCGGCGCAGCAGCTCGACCAGCCACTGGTGGGTCAGGCTCGCCGGCACCAGGATCAGCGCCCGCTCGGCGCGGCCGGTGAGCAGCAGCCGGTGCAGGATCAGCCCGGCCTCGATGGTCTTGCCGAGCCCCACCTCGTCGGCCAGCAGCACGCGGGGGGCGTGGCGGCGCGACACCTCGTCGGCGATGTAGAGCTGGTGGGGGATCAGGTCGATGCGCGGGCCGGCCAGGCCCAGCGCCGGGTTCTGCTCGATCCGGTGATGGTGGTGCAGGGTGCGAAAGCGCAGGTCGAACCAGTCGTTGCGGTCCACCTGGCCGGTCAGCAGCCGGTCGCGGGCCTGGTCGAACTGCATGGTGTCGGCGAGCTTCGCCTCGGGCAGCTCGCACAGCTCGCCGGCATCGCTCTCGCCGATATAGACGATCAGGCCGCCGACCTCCTTGCTGTCGTCGACGGTCATCTGCCAGCCCTCGGCGCACTCGATGCGGTCGCCGCTGCCGAAGATGACCCGGGTCAGGGGGGCGTGCTGGCTGCTGTAGGTACGGGTTTCCTGGCTGGCGCCGAAGAGGACGGTGACGCTGCGGGGGTCGCAGTTGAGGATGGTGCCCAGGCCGAGTTCGGCCTCGCCATCGCTGATCCAGCGCTGGCCGGGAGAGAAGTCGCTCATGGTGCCTCGGGGATGCTTGGGATCGGTTCTCGCGCCGCTGGCCACGCCCGGCCCCGCGGCGACAGGGCGCGGTATCTTACAGCAAACCCCGCCGCGGCTTAAGGGCCTGGGGCGCCTTTTCCCCCGGCGCTCAGTCCGCCTCGAGCCAGCCGGCGAGGGTCGCCCGGGTCAGCTCGCCCACGTGCTGTTCGAGACCGCGGCCCTTCGCATCGAACAGCAGGGTGGTGGGCAGCCCGGGGGCGCCACTCGCCACCAGCATCGACTGGTCCGGGTCGAGCAGGGCATGCTCGAAGGCGAGCCCCTGGTCGTCGAGGTAGCGCACCACCGGCAGCAGGTCCTCGCCCTGGTTGATCACCACCACGGTGACGTCGTCCCGGGCATCGGCCTCGGCCAGCAGCGGCATCTCGCGCCGGCACGGCGGGCACCATGTCGCCCAGAGGTTGATCACCACGGTCTGGCCGGTGAGGGAGGCCAGCGCGACCGGTTCGCCCTCGAGGTTGTCCAGGGTCAGCTCGGGGAGCTCGCGCAGGGCCATGCCGCCGCCCAGCGGCGCCAGGGTCACCAGGGCCAGCCACAGCAGCGTGGCGCCGAGCGTCAGCCCCAGGGCGCCGAGCATGGCACCGAGGCGATGGCGCAGCGTCCAGGCGCTCCAGGCCAGCGCCGCCAGCAGCCCCCAGAGGGCATGGAAGCCCGGCTGCCAGAGCTTGAGGGCATCCAGCGGCGCGTCGAGGTAGCTGGGCAGGTGCATGGCCACGTGACCGATCCGGGCACCGGCCAGCCAGGCGATCACCAGGCCATTGAACCAGCGGCCATGGCGCCGCCTGGGCAGGCCGAGCAGGAAGGCACTGGCGGCCAGCAGCAGCAGGGCGGCGGCGAGGGCATAGAGACGCGGCAGGGGAAGGAGCACGGGCCCCAGGGCGATGGCGTCCATGTCGTGGTGGGCTCTCCCGGGAGTCGGGGTCGGCGCCCTGCGCCGGACCGGTTACACTGGATATATTCGTTTCGCCAAGCCTACTGCCGGTGGGCGGGGCTGTCATCCAGCAGCGTGTCGGGCTTGACCGATCGTCACGAGAATCACGGATTTCGAGTCGACTGCATCGATCGATCAAGGCGAAGAGCGCGCCATGCAACGATTCGATCGCATCGAGGTTGTCCGAAAGCCCGGGCGCCGTGGTCGATCGGCGTTATCCGCACAGGCTGCCAGCGGGAGCATTCATGGCAAGACCGGCCTTCGATACCCTGCGGGCCCTGGCCATCGCCAGCCAGGCCCTGGGCTTCATCCTCATCATCACCCTGGAAACCGTCATGGGTGACGCCGCCCGGCCCTGGCAGGGCTGGACCCTGGCCGCCATGGTGGTGGTCGCCCTGTGGATCGCCTTGGTGCGGCTGTACCGGCGCAACAAGGCGCGCAAGGCCTGGGCGCGCCAGCGGGCCGATGACTAGGATCGCCCGGCGGGGGGCCTGGGCGCTGGCCGCGTGGCTGGTGCTGGGCCTGCTCGCGGGCTGCGCCGGCCCGGGCGTCCCCCGGGAGCACGGGCTGGCGCTGCGTGACGACGAGATCCGCAGCACCTGGCTGGGCCAGTGGGCCCGCCAGGCCGCCGCCGACCACGCCGGCCTGAGCGGCTTTGCCCTGCTGGCCAAGGGCGAGGAAGCCTTCGCCCTGCGCGCGAACCTGGCCGAGCAGGCCAGCAAACGCCTGGACGTCCAGACCTACCTGCTGGGGGACGGGCAGACGGTCCAGGTCCTGCTGCATCGCATGATCGGCGCGGCCCAGCGCGGCGTCGAGGTGCGCCTGCTGCTCGACGACCTCACGGCGTCGGGGCAGGGTGACCAGCTGGCGGCGCTGGACAGCCATCCGAATATCCAGGTCCGGGTCTTCAACCCCTGGCCTCTCGGGCGCGAACACCTGGTCAGCCGGGTGCTGCTGTCGCTGCCGGCCCTGGCCCGTCAGCACCGGCGCATGCACAACAAGACCTGGATCGTCGACAACGCCGTGGCCATCACCGGCGGGCGCAATCTGGGCGACGAGTACTTCAACGCCAGCGAGCCGCGCAACTTCGCCGATGTCGACCTGCTGGCGGTGGGTGACGTGGTCGATGCCCTGTCGCTGAGCTTCGACCTCTACTGGAACCACTTCCTCAGTCAGCCCCTCGCGCGCTACCACACCGCCGCGCCCGAGGCCTGGCGTGAGCTGGCCGCGACGCTGGCGCGCCAGCTGGCCGAGCAGCGCGACAGCGACTCCCCCTACTTCGTCGCCCTGCGCGCCCGCTACGGGGCGGCCGCCGAGGACAAGCTGTTCCGCGAGCTGCACTGGGCGCCGGGCCAGGCCCTGTGGGACCCGCCGGGCAAGATCGCCGGGAGTGAGCGCTCGCCGCTGAAGCGGACCCTGTTCGGGGCCCTGCTCGACCAGCTCCCGGAGCTGGAGTCGCGGCTGGTGATCGTCTCGGCCTACTTCGTTCCCGCCGAACGCGGAACGGCGCTGCTGACGCGGCTGGCCGAGTCGGGCATCCGCGTCGAGGTGATCACCAACTCCCTGGAGGCCACCGACCTGTCCCTGGTCCACGGCGCCTATGCCGGGCGTCGCCGGACGCTGCTGGAAAGCGGCGTGCGGCTGCACGAGCTGCGCGGCCGCCAGCGGCGCAGCGAGGAAGCCGAGATCGGCATCCCCGGCACCTCGATCTCGTCGCTGCACAGCAAGGCCGTGAGCTTCGACGACGACCTGGTGTTCATCGGCTCCTTCAACGCCGACCCGCGCTCGGTCATCTGGAACACCGAGGTCGGGGTGCTGGTCGAGAGCGAGCCCCTGGTGGCCGAATTCCTCGAGTTCGCCGAGGCGGGCATGACCCCGTCGCTGAGCTACCTGCCCGGCCTCGACGGCGAGGGGCGCCTCTACTGGCTCACGGAGCGCGACGAGCGGCTGGTGCGCCTCGACCGGGAGCCCGGGCCCCTGAAGCACCGGCTGGGCTCCTGGTTCAGTCGCCTGCTGCGC
>JAWWBV010000188.1:0-5483 GCA_033720795.1 Halomonas sp.
ATGTAGGGCGCCGTCAGGCCGAAGGTCAGCGCACAGGCCACCGCGCGACGATCCAGGCGCAGCTGGTTCATCACCTTGAGCAGCGGCGGGATCAGGATCGGGATGAAGGCGATGTGCACTGGAATCAGGTTCTGCGAGGAGATCGCCACCAGCAGCACCGAGCCGACCAGCAGGTACTTCACCGTGGCCTGGCGGCTGGCCGAGGCCTCCTGGCCCAGCAGCGCGATCAGCCGGCGCGCCAGCAGATCGGGCAGCCCGGAGCGCGAGATGGCGACCGCGAAGGCGCCCAGGGTCGCATAGGCCAGGGCGACCTTGGCGCCGCCGCCGACCCCGTCGTTGAAGGCCGCCAGCGTGTCGGTGACGGAGAGCCCCCCGACCAGCCCACCGGCCAGCGCCCCGACCACCAGGGCGAAGACCACCGAGACCCGCGCCAGTGATAGCCCCACCATCACCAGCACCGCAACAATTACCGCATTCATGAGAGATTCCCGAAAATAGAGTTGGATTCAGACGAGACGGCGCGATATTTTACCAGATGGCGACCGCTGCTGCCGGATGCCGATGTCGGGAATGTCACCGCCTCGTCATCCAATCCTCATGGCAGTGTCACGGGCATCGGCGATAACGAGAGGACCCGGCAAGGGAGACTGCCGGGGTCGGTGACAGGGACGCCAGGGGCAGGAAGCCCCCCAGGGAGCACGGCATCATGACGATGCCCAGGGAGGAGTGAGACCGCCACGGCGCCCGCGCCGTGGCGTTTTTTTCAGCGATCGGGCGCCGACGCCAGGGTGACCCTGACGACATCGCCACGCCGCAGCACCTCGCCCGGCGACGGCACCTGCGTCAACACCGTCCCGGAGGAGGCGCCGGACGGATCCACGTCCATCTCGAGGCGGAACTCGGCGAGCAGCTCCCGCGCCGCATCACGCGGCAGCGAGATCAGCCGGGGTACCGCCACGATCGGCAGCGCCTCGACCTCCGGGGGAGGCGGTACCGGAACGATGCGAAAGCGCAGCGAGGCCCCGACCGTGGCCTGATAGCCGAAGCGATTCTGATAGCCCGCATCCACGGGGGCCGCGTAGAGGGCGATGCGCGACCCACCCAGCCGCCCCGACAGGGCACTGGCCGGCCGATTCGTCTCGCCCCGCCCGTCGGAGGAGCCGGACAGCGAGAGCGCCACCTTCACCTCCCCCTCGGTCTCGGGCAGGGTATAGAAGGTCGGCTGCCAGCCGCTTCGGCGCAGCAAGGCCGCCGCCTCGTCGTCGTCCCGGTAGAGCGCCTCCAGCTGCGCCAGTGCCTGCTCGTCCAGGGCGCGCTGCGCCTGCGCCACGCCCTGGCCCACCGAGGCGATGATCCGGCCCAAGGGCGCCGCCGTGGTATCACCGATCAAGCGCTTGATATCACTCATGCTCCGCCTCCTCGCTCTCGCGCTCCACGGCGACCACGACCCCGAGTCGCCCGTTGGCCTCGGACAGCGCCGCCCCAGGGGCCGGCCGCTGATCGACGATGGCCCCGGCGGGATGACGCACGCTGTGTCGCTCGATCACGTCCAGCCGCAGCCCCACGGCCAGGGCCTGGCGCCGGGCCGACTCGAGGGTCTGGCCGATCAGGTCCGGCACCTCGGCAGACGCGGCGGTGCCGCCCTGGCGTGGCGGATTGAGTCGCAGCACGAGCTCGGAGACGTTGTCCGAGAGCACCTCCCTGGCCTCGGCACTGTCGAGGGGGTGAAAGCGCTTGCCGCCCTCCATGACCAGGCCGCGAATTCGCAGCTCGGCGGACGCCAGCTCCATCCCCGGCGCGGCGCGCGCCAGATCCAGGGCGCCGGAGAGGGTCGAGGTCAGCCCCTCCACGGGGGGTGAAGTCGCCGCCGACTTCCGCAGCTGGTCGAGCTGACGCCCCAGCCGCTTGCTGAGCGCCTCGCTCTTCTGCAGGGCCTGATCCAGTTCCTGGATGCGCTCCGCGCCCAGGTCGACCTTGACCTGCAGCTGCTCCCGCTTGGCGGTCTCGGCGCTGAGCATCTCCATGACCACCGCGGTCTTGCGAGACTCCAGGCTGCCCGGCGCCACGCCGCCGGTCGCCGGCCTGGCCGCGTCGATGGTCGCCCCGACAGCCGGTCGCGGGTCGTCGGGCGAGAGGGTATGAAGGGGCGTATCCAGCACCAGGTCCGCCATGTTGAGGTTCATCCCGGCGAGGCGCTCGGGCCGGCGGCGCGAGACGCTGGGCGCCGAGACACCGGCGCCCGGCAGCATCACCACCTCGCCGAAGGAGACGTTCAGGATGGTGCGCGCCATGTGGTAGCTGCCCTGCTGGGCGAGCACCTCGGCCGGGTCGGTGTTCGCCTTGACCAGGCGCAGCGCCGGGGCCAGCTTGCCCTCCCCCTGCAGCCCGGTGCCGATGGCGAGCCGGCCCTCCTCGTTGGTCGTGGACCGGTTCAGTCCCTGCCAGCCGCGGCCAAGCCGGTAGACCTGCAGCTCCACCACCTGATGGGCGGCGGGCTTTCGCGCGGCATCCAGCAGGCTAGCGGTCACACGCAGCTTGAGGGTCATGAGCGATCTCCCGGCAGCTGGATACGACCGATCGCCCCCTGGGACTCCACCTGCACGATCACCTGCTTGCCCCTCAGCGAGGCGAGATCGACGACCAGGTCGGTGCGACCGTCCTCCCGGGTGGTCAGCCGCTGGGACGACAGCAGCGACAGTCGCTGCTGGGCCGTGGGTCGATAGCCGAGGAGCCGCTCGGTCATCTCGACGTCCACCTGCAGGGAGACGGGCACGCCCCCCAGGCGCTCGCCGGCCATGCTGGAGACCAGCACCTCCAGCCGCTGGCGTCGGGCGCGCCCCTCCACGGCGGTGACCGCGAGATCCAGCAGCGTCTCCGGTCGTCCACCGCGCGCCGGCACCGTGGCCAGGCGACCGGAGATCGACGAGGTAACGCGGGTCTCCCGCTCGGTCTCCCGGTGGTCGCGGCGCGCCTTGGGAAGCAGCCTGAGCCGGGTCGGCCGGTCCGCCTCGGCCTCCTCGCTGAACTCCACCTCGAAGGCGAAATCGAGATAGGGAATCTCGTAGCCGAGCCCGGCATCACCGGTGCGCGCTGCCTCGGTCAGCGTGCCCTGGGCATCCTGCAGGGCATCCGCGAGCCCTACCAGCATGTCCCGTACCGCATCGGCCGCGATCTGGCCTCCCTGGCTCATGCGTCGTCCTCCTGCGCTTGTCGTTGTCGGCGTGCCCGTGCCAGGCGACGCTCATCGGCCTGCTGCTCGCGCCGCTGCTCGCGCGCCCGTTCCCGGGCGCGCTCGGCCCGCTCGTCCAGATCGCCGCAGCCCCCCGTCACGACCGAGAGCAGGCGGTCGCGCCGAGCCTCGTAGGAGCGGGTGGGCGTGGCCACGCTCGGCCGCGGTGCCTCCAGGATCTCCCGACCGCGCCGCTCCCCCGCCTCGATGCCCCTCGCGACCCGACGTGTCTCGGCGTCGAGGGCGTCCGTATCGCCCCACGACCGCCCGGGCTCGCGAAGCCCGCTGCGCGGCGGGGGCTCGCCCAGCCATCGCTGCCCGGTGCGCAGGGGCAGCGTGACCTCGTCGTCGAGGCGCTCCGACGCGTCCGCCAGGGGCTCGGCGATCCCGCGCCCGGCCGCGCGTCCGCTCAGGGCATCACGCCGGGACGCCCAGGCCGCATCGGCCCGGCGTCTCAGCGAGAGCGGCGTGACGGGAAAGCGGGCGTCGCCCTCTGCGGCCGGCTCGCTGCCGCCACCGGCGAGCCGGCGCATCCTGGCCTCGAGCTCGGCACGCTCCCGCTGCAGGGCCAGCAGCGACTCGGGCAAGGGCGCGGCGGCCGCGTCGGGTGGCGTCGTGTCCGCCGCCGTCGGCTCCTGCAGGGACACCCAGCTGTTGCGCGGCATGGGACTACTCCGGTTCCTGTTCGGTGGTCAGCATGGCGCGAATGCGCTCCTCGAGGATCGCCGGGGCGGGCACGGTCACCAGCTTGGTGCGCATCAGCGAGCTCCCCTCGGCGGAGTACTGGTACTTGCTCGAGAAGCTGGCCGAGACGGTGGAGACCTTCATCTTGGCGCTCGCCGACAGGAAGCCCACCTTGCCGCTGACCGAGGCGTTGACCGTGGTGCTGCTGCGCTTGCGCTCGCTCTCGGTGGCCATGGAGATCGACATCTTGACCTCGATGAGCGTATCCACGAACTGGTAGAAGGTCGGCGTGAAGCCGAGCTCGAGCAGCGAATAGCCGTCCGGGCTGTCGTCCCCGATCCGCACCAGGTTGGGACGCGCGCTGGAGGCCGTGCCCTCCTCCTCGTCCTCGGGCGCGTAGCCGGCCATCAGCCGCGCGATCTTCAGCGACGTCAGGTCGAGCTCGTACTGCGCCTCGGCGATCCCCACCCCCATCGACTTGACCATCTCCGGGAAGGGGACGTTGAGCAGATCCTGTCCGACGGCCATCACGGACCTCCTTCGCTATCGCCATCCTCGGGGTAGATCTCCGCCAGGCGCCGCCGTCGGGCCTCCTCCTCGACCTCCATGTAGCCGCGGATCCGCTCCGTCAGCACGGCGGGCGGGGGAACCGGCACCATCTTGGTCCGCAGCAGGCTCGCCCCCTCGGCGCTGTAGCTGTACTTCTGGGAATAGGTGGCGTCCACCTGGGTCGTCTGCACGGAGGTGTTGCTGCGGTAGGACTTCGACCGCTTCACGCCGGGCGGCCAGGTCAGCCCCACCCGGGTGCTGCGCCCCGAGCTGCGCTGCCGGTCGCTGGTGGCATTCGAGGTGGTGCGCTCGTAGGCCCGCTCGCGGGTCATGCGGATGGCGATCTTCACCTCGATGATGGTGTCGACGAACTGGTAGAAGGTCGGCGTGAAGCCCAGTTCCATCATCGACATCCGGGTGGGCACCCGGATCACCTTCTCGGCCAGCGGTTCCCCGCCGACCTCGGTGTTGAGCGCCGAGGTCACATCGCTACGGGAAGAGCTCCCGGTGATCGCCCTCAGGGGCTGAATGGCGGAAGTGGCGCTGCTCTCGCTCCCGGTCTCCGTCTGTACCATTTCGCGGATGATCTCCAGTACCACCTCTTTCAGTCGTATGGAGTCCTCGTCCAGCGCCCCGGTGAGGGAGTCGTCGAAGATGGCGTAGTAGAGCGCCTGCTCGACGGTCATGTACTCGTAGCCGAAGAACACCCGGCTGTCGTCGAAGGTCTGGTTGCCGCGGCTGTCGATCACCGACTGCAGGCCGCCCATCATCTCGGCGGTGCGCATCGAGCTCTGGTCGAGCTGGAACTGGCTGTCCGCGATGGCGAAGGCCATGTCGCGGATCATGTCCCCCATGGGGACATCGAGAAGGTCCTGTCCGATGCTCATGCTGTGGTCTCCTTGTGGTTATCGCGGGGCCGAGGCCGCGTGGCCTACTCTTCGTCGTCGCGGCGCTGCTCGCGCAGGAGCGCCATGAACTGTTCGGGCGGGGGCAGCGACACCAGCCGGGCGGCGATGGACGA
>JAWWBV010000189.1:0-5464 GCA_033720795.1 Halomonas sp.
CTCCATGGTCAGCGATTGCGGATATACCGGTTCACCGCGTTGTTGTGCTCGCGCAGGGTGCGCGAGAAGTGGTGGGTGCCGTCGCCGCGGGCGACGAAGTAGAGCGTCTCGCCCTCGGCCGGCTGCACCGCGGCCTCCAGGGCCGCGCGCCCCGGCAGGGCGATCGGCGTCGGCGGCAGCCCGTCGATCACATAGGTATTGTAGGGCGTCGGCTCGCGCAGGTCGGCCCGGGTGATGTTGCCCTCGTAGCGCTCGCCCATGCCATAGATCACGGTGGGGTCGGTCTGCAGGCGCATGCCCCGCTCCAGGCGACGCTTGAAGACGCCGGCGATCTCGGGCCGTTCCTCGGGCGCACCGGTCTCGCGCTCGATCAGCGAGGCCATGATCAGCGCCTGGTAGGCGCTCTCCAGCGGCAGGTCCTCGTCGCGCGCTTCCCAGACGCTCTCCAGGGTGCGCTCCATGCGCTCGAGGGCCTGGCGCAGGATCTCCAGGTCGCTGAGGCCCTTGTGATAGCGGTAGGTATCGGGGAAGAACCAGCCCTCGGGGTGGCGCTGCTCCCGGTCGAGCAGCGCCATCACCTCGGCGTCGCCGAGCCCCTGGGTGCGATGCTCGAGCTTGGGCGCGGCGTCGAGTGCCGCGCGCATCTGGGCGAAGGTCCAGCCCTCGGGAATGGTCAACGAATAGGTGACGACCTCGTGGCTGCCCAGCAGCGCCAGCAGCTCGCGGCCGCTCATCCCGGGCTCGAGGCGATACTCGCCGGGGCGCAGGTCGGGCAGGCTCTCGGGCTCCAGGCGCGCCAGCAGGCGAAAGGCCCAGGCCTCCTCGAGGATGCCGCCCTCGGCCAGCTCGCCAATCACGCGATGGTAGCCGGCGCCGGCCGGCACCTCGTAGAGCGTCTGCGCCTCGAGGGCGATGGGCGCCTCGAGGCGCGACTGCCAGTAGCGGTGGCCGGCGAACAGCGCCAGGGCCGCCAGCATGGCCAGCACCAGCAGGATCTTCAGCAGACGCAGCATGCGTGTCCTCGTTCAATCATCAGGTGATGGGGGGATAGCCCAGCGCCTCATGGGCCAGGGCCTGCAGGCGGCGATGCACCGGCCCGAGGCTCCAGTGCCGGATGGGGTTGCCCTCGGCATCGTCGAGCCTCGCCACCGGCCAGAGCCCCTGCAGCGAGTTGCCGAGCCATAGCGCCTCGACCCCATCGAGCACCGAGGGAAAGGCATCGACCTCATGGATCGGCGCCCGCTCGAGCAGCGCCGCGCGCAGAGTGCCGGCCACGCCGCAGCGATCGAGCCGGGGCGTCTCGAGGACGCCGGCGCGCTGCCAGAAGAGGTTCATGCAGGTGGCCTCCACCAGCCGCCCCTCGCTGTCGCAGAGCAGGCCTTCGGCCGTGTCGGCCTCCGTCCACTCGGCGCGAGCCAGGACGTTCTCGAGGCGGTTGAGGTGCTTGAGGCCGGCGAGCAGGGGCTGGGTGCCGAGCCGCAGCCGGCAGTGGCGCACCCGCACGCCCTCTCGCCAGCGCTCGGCATCGGGCGCGAACGGCGCGAGGCGCCAGCGCAGCCGGGGGTCGGGCGTCGTCGGGGGCGCATAGCCGCGCCCGCCGCTGCCGCGGGTCAGGATCAGCTTGAGCACCGAGAGTCCCTCGCCGGCCTCGCCCAGTGGCGCTTTCAACTGCTCCCGGTCGGGCAGCGGGATGTCCAGCACCCGGCAGCCTCGAGCGAGGCGCGCCAGGTGCTGCTCCCACAGCAAGGGACGGCCGTCCCGCACGAGGACGGTCTCGAAGAGACCGTCCCCGTAGGCGACGCCGCGATCCTCCAGCGGCCAGTCGCTGATCGCCGCCTCTGCTGCCACGAAGCGCCCCCGGCTCACACCCTGCTGAAGATCAGCGTGCCGTTGGTGCCGCCGAAGCCGAAGGAGTTCGACAGGCTGACGTCGATCTTCATCTCGCGCGCGGTGTGCGGCACATAGTCGAGACGGCAGCCCTCCTGGGGGTTGTCCAGGTTGATCGTCGGCGGCGCGACCTGATCGCGGATCGCCAGCACGCTGAACACCGCCTCCACGGCGCCGGCCGCCCCCAGCAGGTGGCCGATCATCGACTTGGTGGAGCTGACCGCGACCGACTGGGCGGCCTCGCCCATGACCTGCTCGACGGCTCGGCTCTCTGCCAGGTCGCCGGCCGCGGTCGAGGTGCCGTGGGCGTTGATGTAGTCGATGGCGGCAGGGTCGAGGCCGGCATCCTTGATGGCATTGCTCATGGAGCGCGCCGCCCCGCGGCCGTCCTCCGGCGGCGCCGTCATGTGGTAGGCGTCGTCGCTCATGCCGAAGCCGGTGAGCTCGGCGTAGATGGTCGCCCCGCGGGCCTTCGCCTGCTCGTACTCCTCGAGCACGATCACCCCGGCGCCATCGGAGAGCACGAAGCCGTCGCGGTCCCGGTCCCAGGGGCGGCTCGCCGCCTCGGGAGCGTCGTTGCGCGTGGACAGCGCGCGGGCCGCCGAGAAGCCGCCGAGGCCCAGCGGGGTGGTCGCCATCTCGGCGCCACCGCAGACCATCACGTCGGCGTCGCCGTAGGCGATGGTGCGCGCGCTGTAGCCGATGTTGTGGGTACCGGTGGTGCAGGCGGTGGTGATCGCGATGTTGGGGCCGCGGAACCCGTGCTGGATCGCCAGGTTGCCGGAGATCATGTTGATGATCGAGCCCGGCACGAAGAACGGCGAAATCCGGCGCGCCCCGCCCTTGTTGAGGGCGTTGTGGTTGTGCTCGATCATCGGCAGACCGCCGATGCCCGAGCCGATGGCCACCCCGATGCGATCGGCGTTCTCTTCGGTGCACTCGATCCCGGCATCGGCAATCGCCTGGCCGCCCGCCGCCATGCCGTACTGGATGAACAGGTCCATCTTGCGGGCATCCTTGGGATTGAGATACGGACTGATGTCGAAGTCCTTCACCGACCCGCCGAAGCGCGTATTGAAGGCGCTGACATCGAAGTGTTCGATGGGAGTGATACCGCTCTTGCCGGCCAGGATATTGGCCCAGCTCTCCTTGACGGTATTCCCCACCGGCGTGACCAGACCGAGCCCGGTCACCACAACCCTTCTACGAGCCATCAGCTTTCCTCCAGACAACCTTGGTGACACGACCCCGTGGCGGGATCGTCATTGCGCGCATTATACCCGAGTCTCACCGACCTGTGCGGGCTCGGCAAGTTCCCGTCGCGCATAGCACGAGAGCCGTCCTGCCACGGCAGGACGGCTCTCCTCGGGGCACGGCCCCGGACGCTTCAGAATGCGGTATCGACCGCCACCTTACTGGTGGGCGTTGACGTAGTCGATGGCTTCCTGAACGGTGGTGATCTTCTCGGCTTCCTCGTCGGGAATCTCGGTGTCGAATTCTTCTTCGAGCGCCATCACCAGCTCGACGGTGTCCAGGGAATCCGCGCCGAGGTCTTCGGTGAAGGAAGAGGAGTTCTGGATGTCTTCTTCCTTGACGTTCAGACGCTCAGCCACAACCTTCTTAACGCGCTCTTCGATGGTGCTCATTATGACTACTCCAGTCGTTCACATTGGCCGTTCGGAAACCAGCCGTTAAAGATCCAGATCCGCTAGCCGGAAGCTGCGGGGTAGTTTATAGACGCCCCGGGGTCGGCGCAACCGCCTCCCCCCGACGGCGTCAACGCATGTTCATGCCGCCGTTGACATGCAGGGTCTCGCCGGTGATATAGCCCGCCGATTCGCCGGTCAAGAAGCCCACCGCCGCCGCGATCTCCTCGGGATCACCGAGCCGCGACAGGGGAATCTGGCCGAGCAGCATCTTGTGCTGATCCTCGGGCAGCGCCTCGGTCATGTCGGTGGCGATGAACCCCGGCGCCACCGCATTGACGGTAATGGCCCGCGAGGCCACCTCGCGAGCCAGCGCCCGGGTGAAGCCCTCCATGCCGGCCTTGGCGGCGGCATAGTTGGTCTGCCCCAGGTTGCCCATGGTGGCCACCACCGAGCTGATCGAGACGATGCGCCCGAAGCGCGCCCGGGTCATGCCACGCAGGCAGGCCTTGCTGACGCGGTAGACGGACTTGAGATTGGTGTCGATCACCGAATCCCACTCGTCCTCCTTCATGCGCATCAGCAGGTTGTCGCGAGTGATGCCGGCGTTGTTGACCAGGATGGTCGGCGCGCCGAACTCCTCGGTGATCGCCTTGACCAGCGCGTCGACGCTGGCCTGGTCGGTGACGTCCAGCTTGCGGCCGGCGCCCTCGATGCCCGCCGCGGCGAGATCGGCATCGATCCGCTCGGCGCCGGCATCGCTGGTGGCGGTGCCGATCACGATGCGACCCTGGCGCCCCAGCTCGTGGGCGGTGGCGCGGCCGATGCCGCGACTGGCCCCGGTGATCAGGGCGACTCTACGCTCGGTTGTCATGGTCTCTTCCGTCTACGTCCTGAAGATGGATCAGCCGTTGGCCGACGGCGACTGGCCGGCGGCTTCCCTGGCCAGTTCGAGGGCCGCGGCGAGGCTATCCGGATCGTTGACCGCCAGCCCCTTGCTGCCCCGTGCGATTCGCTTGTTGAGGCCGGTGAGCACCTTGCCGGGCCCGCACTCGATGAACACCTCGGCGCCCTGGCCGGTCATGGCCTCGATGCAGGAGGTCCAGCGCACCGGCTGGTAGAGCTGCTCGATCAGCCGCGTGCGCAGGGTCTCGACGTCGGCATGCGCCTGGGCATCCACGTTCTGATAGACCGTATAGCGCGGCGCGCGCAGCTCGATCTCCTCCATGGCCGCGGCCAGCCGCTCGGCGGCCGGGCGCATCAGGTCACAATGCGACGGCACCGACACGGGCAGCGGCATGGCGCGCTTCGCCCCGGCCTCCTGGCAGGCCACGATGGCCCGCTCGACCGCCGCCTTGCTGCCGGCGATCACCACCTGACCGGGGGCATTGTAGTTGACCGCGGCGACCACGTCGCCGTCCGCGGCACGGCCGCAGGCCTGCTCGACGGCGGCGTCGTCGAGGCCGAGGATCGCCGCCATGGCGCCCTCGCCCACCGGCACGGCCGCCTGCATCGCCTCGCCGCGCAGCTTCACCAGCCGCACACCCTCGGCGAAGGTCAGGGCTCCGGCGCACACCAGGGCGCTGTACTCGCCGAGACTATGACCGGCCATGGCCACGGGCCTCGGGCCCTCGAGCTCCTGCCAGACGCGCCAGATCGCCACGCTGGCGGTGAGCAGCGCCGGCTGGGTGCAGGCCGTGGCGTTGAGCGCCTCGGCCGGGCCTTCCTGAACCACCTGCCAGAGGTCGTACCCCAGGGCGTCGGAAGCCTCCTCGAAGGTGGTGCGCACCACGCTGTAGCGCTCCGCCAGCTCGCGCAGCATGCCGATCTGCTGCGAGCCCTGCCCGGGAAAGATGAGGGCAAGGGATTGTGTCATGTCGATCACCTTTGCGCTTGTTGACTGTCGTCGATGCCGGTCGCACCCGGCAGGA
>JAWWBV010000190.1:0-5450 GCA_033720795.1 Halomonas sp.
CGCCCTGATCGTGCTGGCGGCGCTGCTCTTCTCGCCGCCGCTGGTGCTGATCGCCGCCTCCTCGGCGGGCGGCGTGAGCCGGCTGGTGCCCTACGTCTTTCTCGCCTGGGGTGCGGTGATCGGCCTGATGGCCTGGCTGATGGAACGTCGCGATGAGGAGGGACGGGATGCGGAGTGACGGGCGATGACCGGCGGCCCCATGGTGGTGGTGCTCGCCTTCGGCTACCTGGCGCTGCTCTTCGTCATCGCCGCCTGGGGCGATCGCCGCGCCGCCCAGGGCCGCTCGCTGATCGGCTCCCCCACCGTCTACGCGCTCTCCATCGCCGTCTACTGCACCGCCTGGACCTTCTACGGCAGCGTCGGGCGCGCCGCGGAGTTCGGCCCCAGCTTCCTGCTCATCTACCTGGGTCCGACCCTGGCGATGCTGATGGCCCCCTTCGTGATCGGCAAGATGGTGCGCATCGCCCGCGCCCAGCGCCTCACCTCCATCGCCGACTTCATCAGCGCCCGCTACGGCAAGAGTTCGAGCCTCGGGGCGCTGGTCGCGCTGATCGCCCTGATCGGCATCACCCCCTACATCGCCCTGCAGCTCAAGGCGATCACCGTCAGCCATGCCGTGCTGGTCAACTACCCCCAGGCCGCCGACCTGCCGCTGGCCGACGAGCGCTTCTGGAGCGACCGGTCGTTCTGGGTCGCCCTGGTGCTGGCGGTCTTCATCATCCTCTTCGGCACCCGCCACCTGGACGCCAGCGAGCGCCACGAGGGCATGGTCGCCGCCATCGCCTTCGAGTCGCTGGTCAAGCTCGCGGCCTTCCTCGCGGTGGGGATCTTCACCGTCTTCGTGCTCTTCAACGGGCCCGCCGACCTCTTCGCCCAGGCGGGCGAACGCCCCGAGCTCACCCGGCTGCTGGGCCTGGAATCGGTGCCGGGCGGGGCGCTCGGCTGGGTGGGCATGCTGGTGCTGGCCTTTCTCGCCTTCCTCACCCTGCCGCGCCAGTTCCAGGTGCTGGTGGTCGAGAACGTCGACGAGCGCCATATCAAGCGCGCCAGCTGGCTCTTCCCGCTCTATCTGCTGGTGATCAACCTGCTGGTGATCCCCATCGCCCTGGCCGGGCTGCTGCTGGACGGCGGCGACCCCGACAGCTTCGTGCTGACCCTGCCGCTCTCCGCCGGGCTCGAGGCCCTGCCGCTGCTGGTCTTCATCGGCGGCCTCTCGGCCGCCACCGGCATGATGATCGTCGAGACCATCGCCCTGTCGACCATGGTCAGCAACCAGCTGGTGATGCCGCTGCTGCTGCGCTCCAGGCGCCTGCACCTGAGCACCCGGGGGGAGCTCGCCGGCTGGCTGCTGGGCATCCGCCGCGTCAGCATCCTGGGCATCCTGCTGCTCGGCTACCTCTATCATGCGCTGATCGGCGAGACCTACAGCCTGGTGACCATCGGCCTGGTCTCCTTCGCCGCGGCGAGCCAGTTCGCCCCGGCGCTGCTGATCGGCCTCTACTGGCGCGGCGCCCGGCGGCGCGGCGCGGCGCTGGGCATGGGCGCGGGCTTTGTGGTCTGGGCCTGGACCCTGCTGATCCCGGGCTTCGCCCAGTCCGGCTGGCTGGACCCGGACTTTCTCGCCACCGGCCCCTGGGGCATCGCCTGGCTGCGCCCCTATGCGCTGTTCGGCCTCGAGGGCTGGGACATCTACACTCACTCGCTGCTCTGGAGCCTCGCCACCAACGTCGGCCTGCTGGTGGGCGTATCGCTCTTCACCCGCCCCTCGGCCCTGGAGCAGACCCAGGCGGCGCTGTTCACCGAGACCATGCCCCAGGGCCTGGTGCCGGCCTCGCTGTGGCAGGGCCAGACCAGCCGCGGCGAGCTGCGCGCCCTGCTCGACCGCTACCTGGGCGAGGCCGCCAGCCGGCGGGTCTTCGCCGCTCACCCCGGCGAGGCCGACGAGGCCGAGGACGACCAGCCCGCCCCCGCGGCGCTGACGCTGCGGGCCGAGCAGGCCCTGGCCGGGTCGCTGGGCAGCGCCTCGGCCCGGGTGCTGATCGACTCGGTGGCGCGCGGCGAGGCGCCCGATCTGGAAGCGATCCTGCGCATCCTCGACACCACCTCCGAGACCCTCGAGATGAACCGCCGCCTCGAGCAGCAGTCCCGGGAGCTGGCCCGCGCCAGCGAGGAGCTGCGCGCGGCCAACGCGCGGCTGCGCGAGCTCGACCGCCTCAAGGACGAGTTCGTGGCCATGGTCAGTCACGAGCTGCGCACGCCGCTCACCTCGATCCGCGCCTTCGCCGAGATCCTGCGCGACAACCGGGCGCTGCCCGACGAGAAGCGCGAGCACTTCCTCGACGTGGTGGTGCGCGAGAGCCAGCGCCTGTCGCGACTGATCGAGGAGATCCTCGACCTGGCACGGCTCGAGAGCGGCCGCCTGACCCTGTCGCCGACCCGCCTCGACCTGGTGGCGCTGACCCGCCAGAGCGTCGAGGCGGTGCAGCGGCTCCAGGAGGAGCGCGGGGTCACCCTCGAGGTGGCGATCGAGCCCGAGGCCGCCTGGGTCATCGGCGATGCCGACCGCCTCGAGCAGGTGATCATCAACCTGCTCGACAACGCCGGCAAGTTCGCCGCCGATGACGATCCCCGCGTGCTGCTGCGCCTGGCCCGCCACAAGACCCACTACCGCCTCGCCGTCGAGGACAACGGCCCGGGCATCGCCCCCGACGAGCGCGAGCGGGTCTTCGAGAAGTTCCACCAGATCCAGCACCGGGAGAGCGGCGAGTCCCGGGGTCGGCCGCGCGGCAGCGGGCTGGGCCTGCCGATCAGCCGCGGGATCGTGGCCCACCTGGGCGGGCGGCTGTGGATCGAGGCGGCCACGCGCCTGGACGGCGCCTGCCTGGTGATGGAGCTACCCGAAGCGCCGGCCGAGGCGCCGGCCTCCACCGATGCCTCCGACGGCGCCTCGCCGCAGGACCGGGACTCGGGCGCCACGCCGGCGACGTCCTGAACCGACGACGCGCACCGGCGAAGGCGGCGCGTCAGCCTCCCCGACGGACGCGGCGCAGCAGCGCGCGGATCTCCCGCAGGTCGTGACGCAGCAGCAGGCGCTGATCCTCACCCAGCCGTCCGGCGTCCACCCAGCCATCCGGCGCGCGCCCCTCGGCCAGCGCCTGGCGCTGGCTCGCCAGGAGCAACCCCTGTAGCCGCTCCAGCGCCGCGCTCAGCGCCTCGGCCTGTAGCGCGGTGATCGCCTCGCGCATCACCAGGGCGACCAGCCGCGAGCGGGTATCCGGCGGGCGCACGGCGTGGCGAAGCGCGAGCAAGCGCACCGCGCCGACCAGCGGCAGCAGCCCCTGGCGCTTGAGGTCGAGGGCGCGCGCGTGAGGGGCGTCTTCCCCTCTGCCGCGCAGCCGGCCGAGGCGGTCCAGGGCCACGGGCAGCTCGTCGAGCAGGCTGGCCATCTCGTCGAGGAAGAGGTGCGCGCCGGGCAGATGCTCGGCCACCTGCCCGGCCAGCCCCTCGGCCAGCGCCGGCTCGCCGTAAACCGCACGGAAATCGAGCAGGATGTTGGCCTGCTGCACGCGCTTGACGCGCCGCTCCGCCGTCCAGATCGCGAGCTGGGCCCGCCACTCCGAGAGGCGCTTGCGCCACATCGGGAAGCGCGCCATGACGTGTCCCTGGCAGAGCGGGATGCCGGCCGCATCGAGGCGCGCGGTGAAGCGCTCGCCCAGGGACTGGAAGTAGCCGTCGATCTCGGTGTGCCGCGCGTCCGGGTAGTCGGCGATGATCATGGCGTTGTCCTGATCCGGCGCCAGCAGGCTCTCGTGGCGGGCCCCCGAGCCCAGCACCAGCACGCAGAAGGCCACCGGCGGCGCCCCCCAGCCCTGGGCCCGCATCTCGGCGAGCGAGAGGTCGATGGCGCGCCGGTAGAGCCAGTCGTTGTGGTCGCTGAGCAGCTGGCCGATGCGCCCGGCGGGCAGATCGAGGCGCTCGAGCGCGGTCGCGAACTCGGCCTGCCAGGCGTGGGCCGCGGCGAGGTCGGGATGCGGGCCGAGGCGCTCGAGGGCGGCGCGCAGCGGCTCCAGCACGGCGGGCCAGGTGGCGGGATCGGGCACGGCATCGTCGGCGAAGAGGGTTCGCCAGGACGAGGAACGGTGCAGCAGGCGCATGAACGCTCCGTGTCATGTCACGCATCGTCAGTGGTTCGAGTCTAACGGCCGCGCCCGTCCGTCACACTTGGGCGAAAGGCCAAGGCGCCGGAAGACGACGACCGAAGGCGCCGATGGCGAGTCGCATCGAGGTGTGAGAGCCGCGGGGCGGCAGAGGGCGTTGAGAGGCGAGCCGACAGGGCGGGGGCCGGAACGAGCGACGCCCCCGGGCGGGGGCGTCGTCGGCACGGGTCGACAGGCGCCTGTCAGCGCGGCGAGAACATCTCGTCGCCGACCTCGTCGATGAAGCGCTCGGCCTTGCGGACCATCAGGGCGTCGCAGGCCTCGCGCCCGGGCACCATGTCGGAGCGCTCGAAGCGGTGCTCGAGCATCTCGCCGGCCTGCTCCTCGCTCGAGGGCACCGGCTTGCGGATCCAGCCGCTGACGCGATACTGCCCGCCCTGGTCGGCGGGCTCGGAGACGATCAGGTAGCCCTTGTATTCGACCGGCTCGGCGGCGGGCGCGCCCTTCGGCTCGCCCTCTTGGCCCCCGAACAGGCCGGACAGCAGCTTCTTCAGCATGGAACCTCCTGACAGGAAGACGCCGGCTCGCGGCCGGCGTCGGGATGGCTCAATCCTGGCGGCGACCCTTGCCGGCGGCGATGCGCAGGCGCAGGGCGTTGAGCTTGATGAAGCCCTCGGCATCCTTCTGGTCGTAGGCGCCGGCATCGTCCTCGAAGGTGGCGATGGACTCGTCGAAGAGCGAAGCGTCGGACTTGCGGCCGGCGACGATGGCGCTGCCCTTGTAGAGCTTCATGCGCACGACGCCCGCGACGTTCTTCTGGGTCTCGTCGATGGCGGCCTGCAGCATGCGGCGCTCCGGGCTCCACCAGTAGCCGTTGTAGATCACCTCGGCGTACTTGGGCATCAGCTCATCCTTGAGGTGCGCCTCCTCGCGGTCGAGGGTCAGCGACTCGATGGCGCGGTGGGCGCGCAGCATGATGGTGCCCCCCGGCGTCTCGTAGCAGCCGCGGGACTTCATGCCGACGTAGCGGTTCTCGACGATGTCGAGGCGACCGATGCCGTTGTCGCCGCCCATCTTGTTGAGCTTCTCGAGCACCTCGTGGGGCTTCATCGGCACGCCGTCGATGGCCACGATGTCGCCCTTGTCGAAGGTCAGCTCGACGTAGGTGGGCTGGTCCGGGGCGGCCTCCGGCGAGACGCTCCAGCGCCACATGTCCTCCTCGGCCTCGGCCCAGGGATCCTCGAGGATGCCGCCCTCGTAGGAGATGTGCAGCAGGTTGGCGTCCATGGAGTA
>JAWWBV010000191.1:0-5446 GCA_033720795.1 Halomonas sp.
CAGGATGAACATCGGAATGGCGATCAGCGAGGACGGCTTGACGCCCCCGATCATCTGCTGGACGGCGAACTCGGGGCTGAGCCCGGGCATGAAGACGAGGAACGCCGACAGCGCCGCTACGAGCAGCGGCATCATCATCGGGAAACCGGCCACCAGCAACAGCGTCATCAGAGTGAGCATGGTCAGTGTCATCAGGAACTCCTCCGAGCTGGAACGGTGCTCCGTTTCTCGCCACTTTCCGGCTCCGTTTCATGCTCCTGGCGACGCAGGTGCATCACCTCGGCAACGTCTGGATCGATATATTCATCCACCACCGAGAAGGACAGGTAGACCCGTTCATCGGCAAAGTCCAGGTTCTTGATGACGGTGAGCAGGTACTGGACACCGGTGACCGTAAAGCCGGCGACCACCCAGAGATACGTCAGATAAAGCGGCACCTGCAGCGCAGGGGTGACGCGGCCTCGACTGGCCACCTTCTCGACGTATTCCAAGGCAAACCATGCCAACGAGAACATCACCAGCGACGTCAGGGCAGCGATGCAGATCATTGCGAGTTTTCGCACGCGGGGGGATAGCAGGTCGTACAGGGCCGACATGCGAATATGCTGCCCCTTGCGTGTCACATGGCCGAGTCCGAAGAAGGTGATGGCAACGATCAGGAACTCATTGAGCTCTTCCGAGAAATACAGGCTCTGCGAGAAAGCATAACGACCGACGACATTGGCAATGGTATTGGTGGCCATGAGCAGAACGCCGGCGATCAGGACGAAGGCCTCGACTCTACCGATCGCCCAATCGAGATGCTGCAGGCCTTTCCGGATATGAACATGGGGGAACGACATGGTGTCACCTACCTCCCGGGAAAACACCTAATGGCGGGGAAAGGGCGTATTGACCGCCGTGACAGGAAGTCAAATCGATGAAGGCGTGGCCATGCCGGACCGCATCGTCCTCAACCGCACGACACCATGGAGATCCGACACTTTGGCCACGGTACGCTCACTTCAGCCTGGTGAGCTCTTCATTCCATGCAGTCAGCAGGGTCTCGCCACGGGTTCCTGTGATCTCCAGGTAGGCTTGGTCAGTCTCGCGGGTGCGCTGACGGAAGACATCCCGCTCCTCCTCGTTCAGCTTGACCAGCGTGACCTCGGGCTTGGCCGTCTGGATCGCCTCGAGCTTCTCGCGGTTGTAACGCTGCACGACGTCATGGATGTAATCCTGCATCCCCGCGATGGTCTCCGACACCAGTTGCCGGCGCTCGGGTGACAGTGATGCAAACCACTGGTCGCTGGACAGTACAGCGGTGACCAGCTCCTGCTCGCCGGCCCAGATCAGGTAATCTGTCACCTCATAGAATTTCATCTCCTCGATAGCGGAGATCGGATTGACCTGACCATCGACCTGCTTAAGCTGCAGGGCGCCATAGACCTCACCGAACGGCATCGGCGTCGGGCTGGCTCCCATGTCCTCATAGGCCGCCAGCAGCACCGGCGACACCATCACCCGCATCTTGAAGTTCTCGAAGTCCCCGGGAGTGCGGATCTCACGATTCGTGGTCCAGACCTGAGCCCCCTCGGAGTAAAGGGTATGCAGCTCCAGATCCTTGTCGGCAAAATCTGCAGCGAGTTGTTCATGGATGACCGGGCTAGAGCCCAGAAGATGTGACACCTCTCGCGAATCGCTCGGCAACGCATAGGGCAACAGGAAGAGCTGAGACTCGGGAACCAGGGTCCCCAAGTTGCCGACGGAGAGATTGGCAAACTGCACCACCCCCGAGGCGGTCATTTCGGCCACCTCGGTAGGTGTTCCAAGCGACCCGAGCGGATAGACGCTGACCGTCACCTCACCATCGGACCTTTCCTCGATACGGCTTTTAAACTCCTGGGCATAGGCATCCATGATCGAGCCCGGAATTTCCTCGATAGCGAACTTCCAAGTTTCCGCCTGAACCAGGCCCGGGAGCAGGGCCATGGCGGCTACCGCCACGCCTTGCTGAATCAATAGTTTCCCATCTTTCATCGCGCTGTATCCCAATTGTTGTTATCGAATCATGGAACTGCCTCGGGGCAGTCACCTCGAGTATTACAGAGGGATAAGCATCAAAAAAATATATATTTCAATATATTCACATCGCAAATAATAATGTTTAAGCCTCCCAGGAAGCCGGCAAGAACATCCGATTTATTGATGTCCAAATAAAACATTTCATATTTTTTTATCTTATCCCCATTGCCATAGTCTCCCCACACCCCTTCCTGGCCACGTCACGGACGCGTCCGCCGGAGGCCAATACGACAACAAGGAGAACTGGACAATGAGCGATAACGCCTACGACAAGGGGCGCCTGAATCTGCCCTTTGTTGGTTTCTGCACCTTTGCCAAGAGCCGTATCTGTGAGGACTGGGACGCGATCCAATCGGATGTGGCCTTCCTCGGCGCCCCCTTCGATTGCGGAACTCAGTGGCGCTCGGGAGCGCGAATGGGCCCCCGCGGGGTACGCGAGGCCTCCACGCTGTTCTCTTTCGGCCATGGCGGTGCCTACTCGTACGAAGAGGACACCCTGTACCTGGAAGGGGTCGACATCGTTGATATTGGTGATGCCGATATCGTGCATACCGATACCGAGCAGAGTCACGCCAACATCGAATACGGGGTGCGCAAGATCCTCGAGTCGGGCGCGCTGCCGGTCGTCGTTGGCGGCGATCACTCGGTGAATGCCCCCTGCATCCGCGCCTTCGAGGGCAGGGGCCCGCTGCATATCATCCAGATCGATGCTCACCTAGACTTCGTCGACGAGCGGCACGGAGTCCGCTTTGGGCATGGCAATCCCCTTCGCCGAGCCTCCGAGCAGGCGTTCGTCTCCGGCATGACCCAGCTGGGAATCCGCAACGTCTCCTCCTCGAACCGCGCCGACCATAAGGCGGCCGAGGAGGCTGGCTCCACCATCCTGTCGGTGCGCGACGTCCGTCGCCTGGGCACCCAGGGCGTGCTGGATCTCATCCCCAAGGGCGTCAACTACTACATCACCATCGACATCGATGGCTTCGATCCCTCGATCGCCCCCGGCACGGGAACCCCCAGCCATGGCGGCTTCCATTACTACGAGGTCATGGAGGTCCTGCAGGGCATCGCCTTCAACGGCAAGGTGGTTGGTATCGATCTCTGCGAAGTGGCGCCCGACTACGACCGGACCGGCAGCACCAGCATCCTGGCGGCACAGGTACTGATGAACCTGGTCGGTTACGTGTTTCACGGACGCCAGCTACAGCGCCAGCAAGCCTGATTGCCAATGCGGCGGCCCCCGGCCGCCGCATTGGCCCCCTGTCTCAGTAGGGCTAGAATGTTTCTTCTATTCATGGCCGGACCGACGGCAGGCATGGGGATCGCCGATGGCCCTTCAGTCGATGAAGCATATGCAGACCTTCTGCACCGTCGTGGAGTACGGCGGCTTCGTCGGTGCCCAAGCCACCCTGGGCATGAGTCAGCCAGCGATCAGCACCCATATTCGTGACTTCGAGATTCGTCTGGGCTTTCAACTCTGTGAGCGAGGGCGCGGCGGCTTCCGACTCACCGAGAAAGGAGAAGTGGTATACCGCCGCTGTCGAGAGATCTTGAACTCGCTATCCGACTTCGAGGCGGAGCTAGGCGAGTTACGCGATACCCTGACCGGCACCCTGCGCATCGGCTTGATCGATAATACTGTCACCAATCCCGACCTTCCCGTTCAGGAAGCGATCCATCGTTTCTACGCCCGCAAGAACGAGGTCACGATCCAGTTGGTGATCCTCCCTCCCGAAGATCTCGAGCGGGAACTGCTCAGCGACAACCTGCACGTTGCTATCGGCCACTTCCACAGTCAACACAAGAACCTCTCCTACCGGCACCTGTGCGAGGAACAGCACCAATTCTATTGTGGTCACCGTCACCCTCTCTTCACTACTGCCGACGAGGAGGTCACGCTCGAAACCCTGGGGCACCACGCCCTCTCGACGCGCACCTACCTGCAGCAGGCCGACCTCAGGGAGACCGGCGAGATCCACCAGGCCGCGAGCGTCTCCAACATGGAGGCTCAGGCCATTCTCATCGCCAGTGGTCGCTTTCTCGGCTTCCTGCCCACGCACTATGCGAAACAATGGGTGGAGCGCGGAGAGATGCGCTCCTTCGACCACCTCGGTCTGTCATGGACCTCAAAGTTCACCCTGGCCATGCGCCAATCGCCCTCCCCTCGCCATATCGTCGAAGCCTTCGTGAAAGACCTTGAAACCTCGCTGCGGCGCTCTGACAAGGGTAAGTGATTGAATCAATAGGCCGTACGTCATGAAACGGGCACCGCCGCATCATTCGGCACGACGATGTCTCGTTCGGCAACCAGACGCTCTTCGAGGGCACCGGCAACGCCTACCTCGTCGAGGCCATCGAGTTCTCGAATGCCTAGCCCCACGACATCCGCTGCCACGGGGACTCAGCGCCGCGCGCCTTCTATGAAGAGAAGTACTGCCCCGATATCTGACCGGGTTCGGGGCCCACCGCTGTCATCGGCCCAGGCGACACGGCGGGGTTAGCGGTTAGCGCCCCCGCGGGAAATCCCTTACCCTTTTCGTTAGCGGCAAAATCGATACCCCGCGAAGCCCTGGTCCCCCCCTCCCCCGACAAGGAAGTTCGCCATGCCGACCGGACCGGCCTATCTGATCGTGGTGCTGGTGTGGGCCACCACGCCGCTGGCCATCAAGTGGAGCGCCGAGGGCGGCGCCCCGATCGGCAGCGTGATGCTGCGCATGCTGATCGCGCTGATCGCCGGCGCGCTCATCCTGCTGGTGCGCCGCCACCGCCCGCGCCTGGATCGCCGGGCCTGGCTGAGCTACGCCGCGGCGGTGCCCGGCGTGTTCGGCGCCATGGCGCTGAGCTATCACGCCTCCCAGCACCTGCCCTCGGGCATGCTCTCGGTGATGTTCGGCATGGCGCCGCTGGTCTCGGGGCTGATCCTCCAGGCCCTGCCCGGCGCCACGCGGCTGCGCGGCTGGCACTGGTTCGGCTGCGGCCTCGGCCTGGCGGGGCTCGGGGTGGTGTTCGCCGACAGCCTGACCCTGGGCGGCGGCCAGCTGGGGGCGCTGGCGATGATGCTGGCGGCGGTGACGCTGTTCAGCGGCAGCGGCATCGCCGTGCAGCGCGTGGCGGCCGGCCTCGGGCCCCTGGAGCAGACCGTCGGCGCCCTGGCCGTGAGCCTGCCCTGCTTCCTGGCGCTGTGGCTGGCCAGCGGCGAGCCGCTGTCGATCCCGCTCAGCGAGCGCGGTCGCGGGGCGGTGGTCTACCTGGCCGTGTTCGGCTCGCTGGTGGGCTTTCTCTGCTACTACCTGATCCTCTCGCGGCTGCACGCCGCCACCGTGGCCCTGGTCACCCTGATCACGCCGGTGCTGGCGCTGGGGCTCGGCATGACCCTCAACCAGGA
>JAWWBV010000192.1:0-5395 GCA_033720795.1 Halomonas sp.
ATGTGGCGCTGCTGCAGCGACTTCCAGCCTGCCTGGCGGGTAAAGGGCAGCTTGAAGATCGTCACCGGGGTCATGGAGAACCTCCTCGCGTCTTGGGGGTGATAAAATATCACGGCATGATATAGTTGCTTAACCTTTAGGTCCCGGTCCCTTCCCTGTCAAGCGACGGGACGCCGCCCGACCGCGCTCCTTCCCCCCCTTCGAATCGAGAATGGCCCATGAGTGACGATGCCTTGACCAAGCAGGACTTCCAGCGCCTCTCCCACTTCCGCTACCAGCTGCGCTGTTTCCTGCGTCAGAGCGAAGACATCTGCCGCGCGCACGGCCTGACCCCGCTGCAGTACCAGCTGCTGCTGCACCTGCTGGGATTCGAAGGGGGAGAGTGGGCCTCGGTGGGTCAGCTGGCCGAGCGCCTTCAGGCCAAGCATCACGGCACGGTGGCGCTGGTGGATCGCTGCGAGCAGCTGGGCCTAGTGGAGCGGCGCCCGAGCCGCGCCGATCGTCGGCGCATCGAAGTGCATCTGCTGCCTCGCGGTGCCGAACTGGCCAGCAGCATCGCCGAGCGGCATCAGCCCGAGCTGCGTCACCTGCAGGAGGAGTTTCGCCTGCCGGGCTGGCCCGAGTTGTCCTGAGCCGCGGGTGCCTTCGCCGCGCTCGTCAATGCCGTCCCGGGCGCGTTCCTATAGCCCGATGCGGTGCGCCCGGTCGGTGAAGAAGATGCCGCTGGGCGATTCGCTCTCGAGCCTGGCGACCTCTTCTAGGGTGCGGGTGTCGTAGACCACCACCCGGTCGCTGTCCCGGGCCGAGACCCAGGCGTGCTCACCCTTCGGGGTGAACTCCATGTGCAGCACCGCCTCACCGGGCGCCAGGGTGGCGACGACCTCGCGGGACTCGGTGTCGATCACCTGCACCACGTCGTTGTCGGGGTGGGCGAAGTTGACCCATACCTGGCGCTCGTCGGGGCGGGTCATCACGAAGATTGGCTGGCCGTGGACGGGAATGCGCCCCATCAGCGACCAGTCGTCGCTATCGGCGAGGAGCACCTCGTGGCGGCCCACCGCCGGCAGCCAGGCCTCGTCGCCGGCCATCGCCCAGCCCTCCAGGTGGGGCATCTTGTAGACCGGCAGGCGCGCCTCGCCGCGGCCGTAGTCGGGCAGGATGCGTTGCACCCCCGCTTCCGGATGCCAGAGATCGAGCAGGGCCAGGCCGTCCTCCCCGAACAGCCCGGCGATGTAGTAGCGTCCGTTGGGGCCGATCAGGGCGTCGTAGGGCGCCTCGCCGATATCGCTGAAGCGGGTCACCTCGGGTGCGCCCTCGCTCATGTCCACCATGTGGATCTCGCCGGCCTCGAACAGGCTGTAGACGAAGCGGTTGCCGGGGGCATCCACCAGGCCCACCACCTTGGAGCGCTGCATCTCGCCCTTCTCGTCCCGGTAGGTCGCCGGAATCTCCGCCACTTCCTCCAGGGTCTCGCTATCGAAGAACTTCACGCCACCCGGCGCGTAGTTGGCCACCGCCACCAGCGAGCCGTCCTGGGAGATGGCGCCGCCGATGCTGTTGCCGGACTGCATCACCCGGTGGGTGATCTCCCCGCTGAGCAGGTCGACCCGGCTGAGTCCACCGTCGCGGCCGAAGACGAAGGCGTAGCGGGCATCACGGGAGAACTTCACCGAGGCGTGGGACAGGTCACCCAGGCCCTCCACCCGCTCGAGGATGCGGCGCTCGCTGGTGTCCACCACCGCCAGGCTGCCGGTGGCGCGCTCGACCACCACGCCGAGATCACCGGTGCCGCGCGGTTCGATCGGCGGCGTGGCCTGGCAGCCGGTCAGCAGGGCGGCCAGGCCGATCGCGGCCAGGGGCGTGCGCAGTCCAGGGAGCATCATGGCGATTCCTTCTCGTAGCGAGAGCCGTGTCGAGTGACGCGTCGAGGGCCGGGGCGTGGCGCGCTCACTCATCCAGGGGATTGTCGTGCTGCAGGTGATCGGCGAGCCAGCGGGCCTCCCGCTCGCTGAGCAGTCCCGCCCAGCCGGGCATGGCGGTGCCGGGCACGCCGTTGAGGATCAGCGCGGCCAGGCCGTCGCGATCATAGGCGTTCATGCGCGATCGCGGCAGGGACGGTCCCAGCCCGCCGCGCAGGGTCATGCCGTGACAGGAGCCGCAGTCCTGATAGAGCAGCGTCTCGAGTTCCTGCTCTCGCTCGGCGGACAGCGCGCCATCGGCGAGTGTCGCGATCGGCAGCCAGCAGAGGGCCAGCAGCAGAAGGCGAAGGGCGGGCAGGGGCATGGCGATCTCCTTGGCTAGGGCTCCGTTCGGCAGGGGACCCTCCAGTGGGGCTCCCTCCAGTGTCGTGGCGCTCGAGGCGCCGTGCCATGACGAGGGTCAAGTCGCTGTCCTGAAGTCCCCATCAAGCATGATCCTTGCGGACTGGCAACGCCCCTTTGGGGGTAGGTCCAGGTGCGCGTTGACGCAGGTCAATCCGGCAGAGGAAAGCGCCACATGAGACGTTAAAGATGCATGAATTATGCGCGTTCATGGGCCACGCTCTGGGCCTGGAGGGTCATCGACCATGCGTTCGAGCCGGTGGCCATCCGTCGAATAACGACAGCGGCATGGCCTGGCGACAGCGCATCCAAGGATCATGACAGAGGTGGAACGATGATGAAGAAAGACTGGTATCTAAAGCCCCTGGCGGTGGCGGTGACCACCGTCACCCTAGGTATCACGACGGCCCAGGCTCAGGATGGCCACAAGGATGTCGACGAGGCCAAGAGCGCCTACCAGGGCACGGCGTCGACCGTGGATCCCGGCTCCGCCAAGGTCGTGCGCACGCCCGGCGCGCCGGACCTGACCGAGGCGGAGTTCGAGCAGGCCAAGGAGATCTACTTCCAGCGCTGCGCGGGCTGCCACGGCGTGCTGCGCAAGGGGGCCACCGGCAAGCCGCTGACCACCGACATCACCCAGGAACGCGGCCTGGACTACCTCAAGGCCTTCATCACCTACGGCTCACCGGCCGGCATGCCCAACTGGGGCACCTCGGGGGATCTCTCCGAGGAGGAAGTCGAGCTGATGGCCAAGTACGTCATGCACGAGCCGCCGGTGCCGCCGGAGTTCGGTATGCCCCAGATGCAGGAGACCTGGGAGGTGAAGGTGGCCCCGGAGGATCGCCCCACCGAGCAGATGAACGACCTGGACCTCGAGAACCTCTTCTCGGTCACCCTGCGCGACGCCGGCCAGATCGCCCTGATCGACGGGGGCAGCAAGGAGATCGTCAAGATTCTCGATACCGGCTACGCGGTGCATATCTCGCGCATTTCCGCTTCCGGTCGCTACCTCTTCGTGATCGGCCGCGATGCCAAGGTGGACATGATCGACCTGTGGATGGAGGAGCCGGGGATCGTCGCCACCATCAAGGTCGGCATGGAGGCCCGTTCGGTCGAGACCTCCAAGTACGAGGGCTACGAGGACAAGTTCGCCATCGCCGGCGCCTACTGGCCGCCCCAGTACGTGATCATGGACGGCGAGACCCTGGAGCCGAAGAAGATCGTCAGCACCCGCGGGATGACCGTGGACACCCAGGAGTTCCATCCCGAGCCGCGGGTCGCGGCCATCGTGGCCTCCCACCAGCACCCCGAGTTCATCGTCAACGTCAAGGAGACCGGCAAGGTCCAGCTGGTCAACTACGAGAACCTCGAGTCGCTCTCCACGGTGGAGATCGAGACCTCCCGCTTCCTGCACGACGGCGGCTGGGATGCCTCGGGCCGCTACTTCCTCACCGCGGCCAACGAGTCCAACCAGATCGTCGTGATCGACGCCCAGGAGCGTGAGCTCGAGGCCATCGTCGACGTGGGCAAGATCCCCCATCCGGGGCGCGGCGCCAACTTCGTCGATCCCGACTTCGGGCCGGTGTGGGCCACCAGCCACCTCGGCGATGCCACCATCCAGCTGATCGGCACCGATCCCGAGGGCCATCCCGACCACGCCTGGAAGGTCGTGCGCACCCTCGACGGCCAGGGCGGCGGCTCGCTGTTCATCAAGACCCACCCCGAGTCCGACAACCTCTACGTCGATACGGCGCTGAACCCGGGCGAGGCGATCAGCCAGAGCGTGGCGGTCTTCGACGTCAACGACCTGGAGGCGGGCTTCGAGGTGCTGCCCATCGCCGAGTGGGCCGACGTGGGCGAGGGGCCCAAGCGCGTCGTCCAGCCCGAGTACAACCAGGCCGGCGACGAGGTGTGGTTCTCGGTGTGGAACACCTCGGACAAGACCTCCGCGCTGGTGGTCGTGGATGACGAGACCCGCGAGCTGAAGACGGTGATCAAGGACGAGCGCCTGATCACCCCGACCGGCAAGTTCAACGTCATCAACACTCAGCACGACATCTACTGAGCCGAGCGGGACATGGCGGCGGTCCCTTCGGGGGCCGCCCGCCTTCTCCCGCCTTGAGTGAGCTGTGCCGATGCATTGCCGACCCCAACCTTGCCAAGTTCAAGACCTCGATGCGCTGGACCGTCGCCTGATCGACAGCTACCAGCGCGGCCTGCCGGTCTGTCCCCGGCCCTTCGCGCGGATCGCCGAGCGCCTGGGTGTCGCCGAGGACGAGGTGATCACGCGCCTGGAGCGCCTGCAGGCGCTGGGGGTGCTGAGCCGGGTGGGGCCGGTCTTCGACCATGCCCGCGCCGGTGCCAGCCTGCTGGCCGCCGTGGCGGTGCCCGAGACCGAACGCGATGCCTTCGCAGAGCTCATCAACGCCGCCCCCGGCGTCAACCACAACTACGCCCGTGAGACCCAGGGCCGTGCCCCCCTGGCCCAGGACGATCCGGCCGGTGAGCACGACTACAACCTGTGGTTCGTGATGACCGCCCCCGAGGCGGTTGCGCTCGAGGCGCGCCTCGAGACCCTCGAGGCGCGCCTGGGCGTGCCGATCCTGCGCCTGCCGATGCTGGAGAGCTTCCATATCGACCTGGCGTTTCCCATTCCCTGGGCCGAACTGGAGCGCACATGAGATCCGCGACCCCGCTCTCCCCCGAGGCCGCCCGCTCGCCCGACGAGCCGGCGGCCCACCGTCGCCTGCGCGCGCTGCTCGAGCAGGGGCTGCCGCTGACGCCGCGGCCCTGGCAGACCCTGGCCGAGCAGGCCGGCCTCGCCGAGGAGGAGGCGATGGCCTGCGTGCGGCGCTGGCAGGCCGAGGGGCTGATCAAGCGCCTCGGCCTGGTGGTGCGCCACCGCCGCCTGGGCCTCGGGGCCAACGCCATGGTGGTGTGGGACGTGCCGGACGAGCGGGTCGCCCTGGTGGGGCGGCGCCTGGCCCGCGAGACCGCCGTGACGCTCTGCTACCGGCGCCCGCGACGGCTGCCCGACTGGCCCTACAACCTCTTCTGCATGATCCACGGCGCCC
>JAWWBV010000193.1:0-5389 GCA_033720795.1 Halomonas sp.
CGAGGGCGACGACCTGCTGCGGCTGGTGCGCGAGGCGATGAAGGTCGACGAGGAGGCGCTGCCGGCGGCCCCGCTCTCGCCGATGGCCCCCGAGTTCAAGCAGCGCCTCAAGGCCCTGAAGAAGGTGGTCAATGCCGAGGCGGAGGCACTGGGCGTGGCGCCCGAGGTGCTGCTCAAGCGCCGCGAGCTCGAGGCCCTGGTGAGCGCCGATCTGCGGGGCGAGCCGCTGCCGCTGCCCGGCGGCTGGCGCGGGGATCGACTGGCGACGGGCCTGACCGCGGCCCTCGAGGAGGCATCACGATGAGCGACGACCGGATGCGCGGCGACAAGCTGCTCTGCGAGATCTTCAAGAGTCCCTCCAAGGAGGAGATGTACCTCTACGTGGACAAGCGCCAGGGCCTCAGTGACGTGCCCGAGGCGCTGCTCGAGCACTTCGGCCGGCCGATCTCGGCCATGACCCTGATCCTTACCCCGGAGAAGCGTCTGGGCCGCGCCCAGGCCGGCGACGTCATGGCCGCCATCCGCGAGAAGGGCTTCTACCTGCAGATGCCGCCCGCCAAGGAGGAGTATCTGCTCGACCTCTATCGCGCCCCGACCGAGGCGCGGTACTAGCCACGCGCGGCCCCGCTTGATCGCGCCCTACGCCCGGCGACGCGGCGAGCCCGGGGCGCCAACAACGGCGAGTGGTGCCGCGGGAGGGACGAGGAGGAGGTCCTGCGCCAGGGATGGCGTCGGTAGCGTACAGGGACGACGTCACAGCGCCTCCTCGGCCATCCCACGGGCGTCATGCATCGCCAAGGCCCCGACGGGGCAGGAGAGATCATGAGAGAACGATTCTGGGAGCGCTTCGACCTGGCGGAGCTCACCGGCGAGGAGTGGGAGGCGCTCTGCGACGGCTGCGGCCAGTGCTGCCTGCTCAAGTTCCAGGACGAGGAGAGCGGCGACCTGGCGGTGCTCAACGTCGCCTGCGAGCTGCTCGATATCCCGAGCTGTCGCTGCGGCGACTATGACAATCGTTTCGCCAAGGTGCCGGACTGCACCCAGCTGACGCCCGAGCGCATCGACGATTTCCGCTGGCTGCCCAAGTCCTGTGCCTACCGCCGGGTGGCGGAGGGGCGCAAGCTGGCCGCCTGGCATCCGCTGATCGCCGGCGGCCCCGAGCGCATGCACCGCAAGGGCATCAGCGTGCGCGGCTTCGCCGTCTCCCAGCGCGAGGTGCCCGAAGAGCAGCTCGAGGAGCACATCATCGCCATCCTGCCCATCGACGGCTGATCAGGCCTCCCGGCCCTCCAGGCCGAGCGCCCAGAGGATGAAGGCGTCCTGGCGCGCGTTGTCGTGCCAGGCCTTGAAGCGTCCCGAGGCGCCGCCGTGGCCGGCGGACATGTCCGTCCTCAGCAGGATGGGGTGCTCCTCGAGGCGCGGCGCGGGCGTTAGCTCCTTGAGGCGCGCATAGAGCTTGGCCGGCTCCCAGTAGGGCACCCGGGTGTCGTGCCAGCTGCCCTGCAGGAAGACCGCCGGCCAGGGCTGGGCCGAGAGGTTGTCCAGCGGCGAGTAGTCGCGGATGCGCCGCCGCGCCTCGGGCTCGCGGGGATCGCCCCACTCGGTGTACTCCGCGGTGGTCAGCGGCAGGTCGGGGTTCTCCATGGTGCGCAGCACGTCGACGAAGGGCACGTCGAGCACCGCCGCGCAGAAGGCGTCGGGGGCCAGGTTGAGGCTGGCGCTGACCAGCAGGCCGCCGGCACTGGCGCCGTAGGCGGCGATGTGCTCGCCGTCGCTGAGTCCCTTCTCGACCAGGGCGTCGCGGGCGGCGAGGAAGTCGTGGAAGCTGTTGGCCTTGTGCTCGAGCTTGCCGGCCAGGTACCAGGGCTCGCCGCGATCGCCGCCGCCGCGCACGTGGGCCACGGCGAAGGCTGCCCCGCGTGCCAGCAGCTCCAGCCGGGCCACCGAGAACCAGGGGTCGAGCACCTCGCCATAGGCGCCATAGCCGTAGAGCAGGGTGGGCAGGGGATGGCCGGAGAGGTCGGCCCGCCGGACCACCGAGACCGGCACGCGCTCGCCGTCGTGGGAGGTCGCCCAGATCCGTTCGCAGGCCAGCTCGTCGGGGCTCAGGTCGCCGTGGACCGGCTGCTGCTTCAGCACGCGCCGCTCGCCGCTGTCGAGGTCGAGCTCGATCCAGGTCACCGGCAGGGTGAAGGACTCCTCGCGCAGCCGCAGGCGCCGGTCGGCGAAGTGCGGTGCGTCGCCCAGCGCCAGGCTGCAGGGTAGCTCCGGCAGCGGCAGGCGCTCGTCCCGGGTGATGGTGTGGTCACCGTCCAGCTCGAACACCCGCAGGTGCACCTGGGCCTCGTGGTGGTCGCGCTCGGTGATGACGAGTCCCCAGTCGAAGGCGTCGACTCCCTCCAGGGTCGCCTCGTCGCGGTGATCGATCAGCGGCTGCCAGTGCTGCGCTGGATCGGCGTCCCCGAGGCGTCGTGCTGCCATCCGGTCCAGGCGGAAGTGGGTCGCCTGGCGGTTGTGCAGGACGTAGAAGTGGCCGGGACGATGGTCCACCGCATACTCCACGCCGCTCTCCCGGGCGCGGAAGCAGCGGGGCGGCGTGGCCGGAGCGCGGGCGGGAATCAGATGGCTCTCGCTGGTGTCCTTGGAGGCGCTCTCCAGGATCAGCCACTCCCGGGAGCGGGTCTTGCCCAGTCCCAGCCAGAACTCCGGGTCCTCCTCGCGCAGGATCAGCGTCGGCTCGCCGGCCCGGCCGTCGGCGACCGGCAGTCGCCAGATGCTCTCCGGGCGCTGAGTGGCGTCGAAGCGGGTGAACAGCAGGGTGGCATTGTCCTCGGCCCAGCCGATCTCGGGGCCGATCTCCTCGAGCAGCACCGCGGGCTCGCCGTCCGGCAGGCGCTTGAGGTAGAGGGTGTAGGTCTCGTCGCCCCGGGTGTCCTCGGTCCAGGCCAGCCAGGCCTCGTCCGGGGAGAGTGCCATGTCGCCAAGCTCCAGGAAGTCGTGCTCGCCGGCCCGGGCCTGCAGGTCGAGGAAGGCCTCGGCGGCCTCCGGGCGGTCGTTGGGGTGGCGCCACCAGACCGGGTAGTCGGCGTTGGCCGCCGTTTCGCTCCACACCGTGAAGTGGTCCAGCGGCGTCCGGAGACCGCTCACGGCGAGTTCCCGGCGCGCCAGGTGGCCGTGATAGAGGCGCTCCACCAGGTCGTCCATCGGCGCGAACCAGCGATTCGACTCCTGGTTGGCGGCCTCGAGGAAGGCACTGACCTCCGAGGCGTCGCGATTCTCCAGCCAGTGCCAGGCCGGATCGTCGGCGTGGCGGAAGCGGGCGGCGGGATCCTCGCTGGGGAGGGTCGGGGCCTTGTCACGTGGCGGCTGTGCTTTCATGGCGCGGGATGTACCATACTCAGTGTGTTTTCAAGAACGTGCGTCGTCGACGCACAACGCGTGAGGTCGTGATGCTGATATCGGATTCGATGCCCCTACTATGGCTGGTCTATGTCGTGTTGTCGCTGGTGGTGCTGCTGACCGGCTACCTGGGGCTGGGGTTTCTGCCGCGCTTGCCGAGGCTGGTGATCACCTGGTTGGTAGCCGGCGTGATGTGGACCCCGTCCCATTTCCGTCTGCCACTGCTGGAGGAAGGGGAGTTCTACAGCGGGTTCGCCCCGGCGGTGATGGTCGCGGCCGTCGCCTTCCTCGAGAACAACCGAGAGACCTTCCTACCGGTCGCCCTGCTGGTCGTCATCGGGGCGGGCGTGGGTGCTCTGCTGGGACTGCTGCTGTGGTGGTGCGGTCGCCCCCGCGACCAGGATGAGGTTGTGAACGGGGACGACGAAACGCCCGCCGCCTCCGGCGGCCGCGGCGGTGGTGAACGCCAGGAGCCGGTGCTCGGCTGACGAGCGCCATGAACGGCCGACGGGCGCGTCGGCGTTGATCGGCCAAGGAGCTTCGATGAGTGGGTACGGCAAGGAACGCATCGGCTGGCTGTCTCGGGTGCTGGTCGTGGGCATGGCCCTGTGGCTCGTGGCCGGCTCGCTCTGGGCCCAGCCGCACGAGGAGCGACCCGATGTCCGGGTGGTGGTCGATGTCTCCGGCAGCATGCGCGACAACGATCCCGACCGGCTGGCCGTCAGTGCCCTGGATCTCCTGGTGGCGCTGCTGCCGAGCGGCGCCCGGGCGGGCGTGTGGACCTTCGGCGAGACGGTCGACAACCCCCTGCCGCTGGGCGAGGTGGATGCGGCCTGGCGGGAGCGGGCCCTGACCCTGCCGCCGGCGCTGCAGGCCTACCAGCAGTACACCGACATCGAAGCCGCGCTCAACGCCGCCTCCCGCGGCGAGGCCGACGGCTGGCGCCACCTGGTGCTGCTCACCGACGGCATGATCGACCTGTCGCCCGGCCGGGGCCCCAAGCCCGAGATCGATCGGGCCTCGCGGCGTCGGCTGGTCGAGGAGCGGGCGGCCGAGCTCGCCGATCAGGGCGTGGCGGTGCATGCCATCGCCTTCTCCAGCGAGGCCGACCTGGCCCTGGTGGAGCGCCTGGCCCAGTCCACCGGCGGGCTGGCGGCGCTGGCCGAGAGCCCCGAGGGCCTGCTGGGCGCCTTCCTGGACATCGTCGAGCGCATCTTCCCCGCCGACCAGGTGCCCCTGGACGAGGGGCGCTTCGTCATCGATGACGGCGTGGAGACCTTCTCGGCGCTGATCTTCCATGAGCCCGACGACGCCCCCCTGACCCTGATCGCCCCGGATGGCACGCGCTACCGAGCCGACGACGCCCCCGGCGACGTCCGCTGGCAGGCGGAGTCGCGCTTCGACCTGGTCCGGGTGCCGGACCCCCAGGCCGGGGAGTGGCGCCTGGAGGGCGACGTGGGGGAGGAGAGCCGCATCAACGTCGCCTCGCCGCTGCACCTGCGTACCACCGACCTGCCGACCACCCTCTATCGCGGCTTCGACGTCCCCGTGGAGGCGTGGATCACCCACGACGGCGGGCCCTTCGAGGGCGGCGGGGACCTGACGCTCTCGGTGGCGCTGCAGGACGCCGAGGGCGAGGTGCAGTCCCGCGTCGTGCTC
Organism: Halomonas sp.; assembly: GCA_033720795.1. GTDB lineage: Bacteria > Pseudomonadota > Gammaproteobacteria > Pseudomonadales > Halomonadaceae > Halomonas. The sequence continues at coordinate 5,059 of JAWWBV010000193.1, forward strand.
GAGCCGGAGGCGGGGCGCTATCGCGGGCGCCTGCCGGCGCCGGCGCTGACCGGCAACGCCCACCTGGTGATCCGTGCCGAGAGCGAGGCGCTCAAGCGACAGCGCTCCCAGGCCGTGAACGTGCTGCCGGCCATCGGGGCCATGCATCGTCCCCGCGCCGGGCGGGTGGTGCTGGTCGCCGAGCACCCGGGGCTCGATCGCGACAACACCGAGATTGTCGGCGAGCTGCAGGGCGAGCGCCTCGAGGCCGAGGCGGTGGGGGAGCGGCGCTGGCATCTCGCGCTGCCCGACCTCGACCCCTCGCTCTCCCTGCCGCTGCTGCTGGAGGCCA
>JAWWBV010000194.1:0-5384 GCA_033720795.1 Halomonas sp.
CGGACGCCGTCGACCGTCGGCGCGGTCTCGCCGAGATTCTCGGTGCGCCGCTCGTGCAGGGTCACGAAGAGAAGTTCATGGTAGCCATTGGCCGTGGTGCGCGGCAGTAGGGTGACGTTGTCGTTCTCGGCCAGCTCGCCGATCACCTGCTCGGCCCACTGGGCGGCAGGCTGGTCGTCGAGCAACGCACGGCTGGCAAGCAGCGAGCCACCCATCTCCTCCTGCTCGTCGACCAAGATCACCCGGGCCCCGCCGCGTGCCGCGGTAAGCGCGGCGGCGAGGCCCGCCGGGCCGGCACCGACCACCAGCAGGTCGCAGTGCTGGTGGAGGTGATCATAGCTATCCGGATCGTTCTCCATCGGACTGCGACCCAGGCCCGCTCCCTTGCGGATGTATTTCTCGTAGGTCATCCACATGGAGGCCGGGGCCATGAAGGTCTTGTAGTAGAAGCCCGGCGGCATGAAGCGCCCGCCCAGCTTACCGACCAGGCTCATGACATCACGCTGCACATTCGGCCAGCCGTTAGTGCTCTGCGCCGTGAGGCCCTCGAACAGCGCCTGCTGGGTGGCACGCACGTTGGGGACCTGGGCCGCCTCGGTGCTGCCCAGCTGGACCAGCGCATTGGGCTCCTCGGCGCCGGCGGCGACGATGCCGCGCGGACGCGAATACTTGAAGCTGCGGTTGACGAGATCCACCCCGTTGGCCAGCAGTGCCGAGGCCAGGGTGTCACCGGCATGGCCCTGATAGCGCTTGCCATTGAAGGTGAAGCTCAGGGTGCGAGCGCGATCGATGCGTCCCCCCTGGCGAAGACGATTCGGCTGATTCGACTGGCTCATGCCTTGACTCCTTCCTGACCTGCGACCATTCCCGCCTCGTCGGCGACGTTCACTGCAGCCCCTTGCTCGGCGGACTTGCCCTCGGGATGCTCGGCGCTGAAGCGCGGCTGCTCCCCCATGCGATAGGTCTCGAGGATCTCGTAGCTCGCCGAATGGCGCGTGATGTTGAAGAACTTGCGGCAGCCGATCGCGTGCACCCACAGCTCGTGGTGGATGCCCCGCGGGTTGTCGCGGAAGAACAGGTAGTCGCCCCACTGCTCGTCGGTGCAGGCCTCGGGGTCCTCGGGGCGGGCGATATGTGCCTGCCCCTTGGGATGGAACTCCTCTTCATCGCGGTACTCGTCGCAATAAGGGCAATGGATATAGAACATCGTGTTTCTCCTTAGTGCGCGACGCCGGCGGCGCCATGTTCGTCGATCAGGGCACCGGTATTGAAGCGATCGATGGAGAACGGCGCGGCGATGGGATGCATCTCGCCCTTGGCGAGGCTCGCCGCGAAGACGTGCCCGGAGCCCGGGGTGGCCTTGAAGCCGCCGGTGCCCCAGCCGCAGTTGAAGAACAGCCCCTTGACCTTGGTCTTGGAGAGGATCGGGCAGGCATCCGCGCAGGTGTCGACGATGCCGCCCCACTGACGGTTCATGCGCACCCGCGAGAAGATCGGGAACATCTCGACGATGGCCTGCAGGGTGTGCTCCACGGTGGAGTAGCTGCCGCGCTGGCCGTAGCCCAGGTAGCCGTCGATACCGGCGCCGATGACCAGGTCACCCTTGTCGGTCTGGCTGATATAGCCATGCACGTGGTTGGACATCACCACGGTGTCGAGCACCGGCTTGAGCGGCTCGGAGACCAGCGCCTGCAGCGGGTGCGACTCCAGCGGCAGCGTGAGACCGGCCATCCTGGCCACCACGCCGGAGTTGCCCGCCGTGACGCAGCCGATGGTCTTGGATTCGATATCGCCGCGATTGGTATGCACGCCATACACCTGGCCATCGCGAATCTTGAAGCCGGTGACCTCGGTGTTCTGCAGGATATCCACCCCCAGGGCATCCGCCGCCCGGGCGTAGCCCCAGGCCACCGCATCGTGACGCGCGACGCCGGCGCTCTTCTGCCAGGAAGCACCGAGAATCGGATAGCGAGCACGCTTGGAGGTGTCGATGACCGGCACGATCTCCTTGATCTGGTCGGGGAGGATCACTTCACTGTCAACGCCGTTCAGCCGGTTGGCATGCACCCGACGCTGGATATCGCGCATGTCCTGCAGGGTGTGCCCCAGGTTCATCACGCCCCGCTGGGAGAACATCACGTTGTAGTTGAGGTCCTGGGACAGCCCCTTCCACAGGTCCAGCGAATGATCATAGAGGCGTGCCGCCTCGTCCCACAGGTAGTTGGAGCGCACGATGGTGGTGTTACGCGCGGTATTGCCGCCCCCCAGCCACCCCTTCTCCAGCACTGCCACGTTGGTGATGCCGTGGTTCTTGGCCAGGTAGTAGGCGGTGGCCAGGCCATGGCCGCCGCCGCCGACGACGATGACGTCGTACTGTTTCTTGGGAGTCGGGTTGCGCCACTGGCGCTGCCAGTTCTCATGATGGCTGAGCGCGTGCTTGGCCAGCCCGAAGCCTGAATAGCGTTGCATGTCTCTCTCCTGAAGCCGCTGCGGAATCGTTAAGGCGATCAGACCGCTGACGCGGTATCGGCCTGGGCGTGGGTCTGGCGATTCGTGGCGACAGATTCACCGTAGACCGGGTGGCGCTCGCAGAGCGCGGCCACCTTCTCGCGCACCTCGTCCTCCACGGCACTGGTGTTGCCGCGCTCGGCCAGAACATCGAGGGTGTCGCAGATCCAGCCCGCCAGCTCGGCACACTCGGTTGCGTCGAAGCCGCGGCTGGTCACCGCCGGGGTGCCGATGCGCAGGCCGGAGGTCACGAAGGGGCTCTGGGGGTCGTTGGGCACGGCGTTCTTGTTGACGGTGATATGGGCACGGCCGAGTGCCGCGTCGGCGTCCTTGCCGGTCACGCCCTGCTTGATCAGCGAGACCAGGAAGAGGTGGTCGTCGGTACCGCCGGAGACCACGTCATAGCCGCGCTCCATGAACACGCCGGCCATGGCGCGGGCGTTGTCGATGACGCGCTCCTGGTAGCGCACGAACTCCTGGCTCATGGCCTCCTTGAAGGCCACCGCCTTGGCGGCGATCACGTGCATCAGGGGGCCGCCCTGCTGACCCGGGAAGACCGCGCCGTTGAGCTTCTTGTAGAGCGCCTCGTCGCCGCTGGCAGAGAGGATCAGGCCGCCGCGCGGACCGCGCAGCGTCTTGTGGGTGGTGGTGGTGACCACGTGGGCGTGGGGAATCGGGCTCGGATAATGGCCGGCGGCCACGAGACCGGCCACGTGGGCCATGTCGACCATGAACCAGGCGCCCACGGCGTCGGCGATGGCGCGGAAACGCCGCCAGTCGATCACTCGTGCATAGGCGGAGAAGCCGGCGATGATCAGCTTGGGCTTGTGGCTGCGCGCCAGGCGCTCGACCTCTTCGTAGTCGATCTCGCCGGTCTCCGGGTTCAGGCCATACTGCACGGCATGGTAGTGCTTGCCCGAGAAGTTGGGTGCGGCACCGTGGGTCAGGTGACCGCCGTGGGCCAGGCTCATGCCGAGGATGGTGTCGCCCGGCTTGACCATCGCCATGAACGCCGCGGCGTTGGCCTGGGCGCCGGAGTGCGGCTGGACGTTGGCATAGTCGGCACCGAACAGGTCACAGGCGCGGTCGATGGCCAGCTGCTCGACCACGTCGACGTGCTCGCAGCCGCCGTAGTAGCGCTTGCCGGGATAGCCTTCGGCATACTTGTTGGTCAGCTGGGTGCCCTGGGCCTCCATCACCGCACGGCTGGCGTAGTTCTCGGAGGCGATCAGCTCGACATGGGCCTCCTGGCGGACCACCTCGTCGGCGATGGCGGCGGCGATCTGGGAATCGAAGTTGGCGAGACCTACCTGGTTCATGACTGGCTCCTGTTGTTATCGATGTCGGGCAGGGTGTCCTTCGAATCTATCGCCTACCCATCACAAGAAAAAATTTGAAATCCTTATGCGCGGATAACCACCACGCTGCGCGTCCGGCAGACATACCGATTAAAGACGACAACAAGGAGCAGGGATTGAACAGATGCGACAGGATTACTGAACGCCGAGGCACACTGACCACCACCCACCCGGCGGGAAGCACCAGGCTGCCGTGTGCTTCCGGCAAGGGTGGGGACGCGCGAAACCTAGAGTAAAGGCGAGGGCTCAGCGCGTAGGCCGGCCGTCGATGGGCAGGAAGAAGGGATCGACCCGGTCGCTGCCTGGCTGACCGGCACGTTTGCGCATCTCCGACGGTGTGACGTCGAAGGCGCTACGGAAGTGACGGGAAAAGTGGGCGGTATCGGCAAAGCCGCAACGCTCGCCGATCTCGGTGATGCTCTTGCCGGTGTAGTGCAGCAGCCAAAGACCGTAGCGCAGACGCAGGTCTCGGGAGAACTTGAGCGGACTGACGCCAAGCGTATCGCGGAATCGCCGCTCCAGGTTGCGTCGTGAGGTGCCCACTCGTTCAGCCAGCGCCTCCATCGGCATCGCCTCCCCCAGGTGCTGCTCGAGCACGGTAATGGCGCGGCGCACCAGCCGATCCTCGATCTTGCCGAAGACCACTGGCTGGGGCTGAGGATGCGCGCCGCCGCGAGCCTCATCGAGCAGCATGATGTTGAGACTCTTCATGGCCCATGCCTTGCCCAGGTGGCGCTCGACCAGATAGGCCGCCAGGTCCGCCGCCGCGGCACCACCGGCACAGGTGAGCCGATCCCCGTCATCGATGAACAGCCGATCGGCCACCGGCTCGATGGCCGGAAAACGCTGGACCATGTCGCGATGGTGATACCAGCTGACACAACAGCGTCGCCCCTTCATGAGGCCGGCCTGGATCAGCGCAAACACCCCGGTACACAGCCCCACCAGTGGAACCCCGGCACCGGCCGCCTCACGCAGGTAAGCCAGGGCAGCAGCATCCTGCCGGTTGCCCTCAGCCTGGACGCCTCCCACGACCACGATGTAGTCGAACGCTGCGGGAGCACTGAAAGGTTCACATGGCGAAATGGCAGCACCGCTGCTGGAGAGCACCACCTCGCTGTTACTGGCCATGAAGGTCCAGCGACAACGCAGCTGCCGGCTCCGGTCGCCCTCGTCGGCGGCCAGGCGAAGGCAGTCGAGGAAGGCGGCGAAGGGCATCAGGGTAAAGCGGTGCAGCAGGACGAAGCCGACCGAGAGTGGCTCGCCTTTGGACGTGAGGCTGAGAGGCATATCTGACGGCATCACATTACCATCCGAGAATCCGATTCATACCTGCCAGCATACCCTATCGAGATCCACCTCCCGTGAGACACAAAGCAGGAAGCCTCGACCAGCAGCGGGATCTTCGGCCTGGTCGCGGCCAACATGGGCATCTCGCTGTACTCCGACTGCGTCAGCCGTTTTCGCCGGGAGGATATCGCCGTGGTGCCCCTGGAGAGTCCCCACGAGCGCCTCGAG
>JAWWBV010000195.1:0-5357 GCA_033720795.1 Halomonas sp.
ATAGGTGCCCCATGACCCTCTTCATGAGCGTGGTCGGCATGGTGACCCTGGTCGCCATCGCCCTGCTGTTCTCCTCCGACCGCCGCGCGATTCGCCTGCGCACCGTGCTGGGCGCCTTCGCCATCCAGGCCGGCATCGGCGCCTTCGTGCTCTACGTGCCGGTCGGCCAGGCGGTGCTCGCCACCGTCTCCGACGCCGTCAGCCAGGTGGTGCTCTACGCCAACGACGGCATCGACTTCGTGTTCGGCGGCCTGGCCGACGTCGAGGCCTCGGGCTTCGTCTTTGCCTTCAAGGTGCTGCCGGTGATCATCTTCTTCTCCTCGCTGACCGCCGTGCTCTACTATCTGGGCATCATGCAGTGGATCATCCGCATCCTCGGCGGCGCCCTGCAGAAGGCGCTGGGCACCTCGCGCACCGAGTCGCTCTCCGCCACCGCCAACATCTTCGTCGGCCAGACCGAGGCGCCGCTGGTGGTGCGGCCCTTCATCGAGCGCATGACCCCGTCGCAGCTGTTCGCGGTGATGTGCGGCGGGCTCGCCTCGGTGGCGGGCTCGGTGCTGGCCGGCTACGCCGCCCTCGGCATCCCCATGGAGTACCTGGTGGCCGCCTCCTTCATGGCCGCCCCCGGCGGGCTGCTGTTCGCCAAGCTGCTGATGCCCGAGACCGAGACGCCCGAGGACAGCGTCTCCGCCGCCGAGGAGCGCCTCGAGGAGGAGGAGGACCACCCCACCAACGTGCTGGACGCCGCCGCGGCCGGCGCCAGCTCCGGCCTGATGCTGGCGGCCAACGTCGGCGCCATGCTGCTGGCCTTCATCGGCCTGATCGCCCTGCTCAACGGCATGCTCGGCGGCATCGGCGGCTGGTTCGGCATGGAGTCGCTGAGCCTGGAGCTGATCCTCGGCTGGCTCTTCTCGCCGCTCGCCTTCCTGCTCGGCGTGCCCTGGGAGGAGGCGACGCTCGCCGGCTCCTTCATCGGCCAGAAGCTGGTGGTCAACGAGTTCGTGGCCTACATCAACCTGGCGCCCTACCTCGACGGCGAGCAGGTGGTGGCCGCCACCGGGCAGCTGATGACGCCCCACACCATGGCGGTGCTCTCCTTCGCGCTGTGCGGCTTCGCCAACCTCTCCTCGATCGCCATCCTGCTCGGGGGACTGGGCAGCATCGCCCCGAGCCGCCGCCACGAGATCGCCCGCTTCGGCCTCAAGGCGGTGCTGGCCGGCACCCTCTCGAACCTGATGTCGGCGTCCCTGGCCGGCTTCTTCCTGGCCCTGGCCGCCGCCTGACCGCGCCGTCGTCGCCCCCTACGCGGAAGGCGACGACGGCACGCCAACGCCCCCCAACGCTCTCACACTCTCACGAACACTCGCCGTACCGGAGCCCCCATGACCGAACTGCAACAGGCCGCCCGCCAGGCCCTGGCGCTGATGGACCTCACCAGCCTCAACGACGACGACACCGATGCGACCATCGAGGCCCTCTGCCAGCGCGCCAAGACCCCCGCCGGCACCCCGGCGGCGATCTGCGTCTACCCGGACTTCGTGGTCACCGCACAGCGTGCGCTGAAGGCCCACGGCCTCCAGGGCACCGTCAAGGTGGCCACGGTCACCAACTTCCCCGAGGGCGGTGATGACATCATGGCCGCCGCCCGATCGACCCGCAGCGCGGCCGCGTCCGGCGCCGATGAGGTGGACGTGGTCTTCCCCTGGCGCGCCCTGCTGGCCGGCGACGAGGAGACCGGCCGCGAGCTGGTCGCCTTCTGCAAGCAGGCCGCCGGCGACGCCGTGCTCAAGGTGATCCTCGAGACCGGCGAGCTCAAGGACCCGGCGCTGATCCGCCGCGCCAGCGAACTCGCCCTCGAAGGCGGCGCCGACTTCCTCAAGACCTCCACCGGCAAGGTGGCAATCAACGCCACCCTCGAGGCCGCCGAGGTCATGCTGACCGCGATCCGCGACAGCGGCATCGACGCCGGCTTCAAGGCGGCCGGCGGCGTGCGCACCGCCGAGGAGGCCCAGGCCTACCTGCAGCTCGCCGCGCGCCTGATGGGCCCGGCCTGGATCACCCCGGCCCACTTCCGCTTCGGCGCCTCTAGCCTGCTCGACGACCTGCTGGTGACCCTCGCCGACGATGCCGGGCAGATCGGAGGCGCCTGATGCGTGCGACCGCCCTGCCCTCTCCGTCGCTACCCCAGGAGCTGATCCGGGCCAAGCGTGACGGCCGGGTGCTCGATCGTGCGGCGATCGGCGAACTGGTCGCCGGCATCACCGACGGCCGGCTCTCCGATGCCCAGGTGGGCGCCCTCGCCATGGCGGTGTTCCTGCAGGGCATGGACGCCGACGAGACGGTGGCGCTGACCGAGGCCATCCGCGACTCCGGCGAGGTGCTCGACTGGTCCGGCCTCGACCTGCCGGGGCCGGTGCTCGACAAGCACTCCACCGGCGGCGTCGGCGACCTGGTCTCGCTGGTGCTGGGGCCCTGGGTCGCCGCCTGTGGCGGCCACGTGCCGATGGTCTCCGGGCGGGGGCTGGGTCACACCGGCGGCACCCTGGACAAGCTCGAGGCGATCCCCGGCTACTCGGTGAGTCCCGATACCGCCACCTTCCGCCGCCTGGTGCGCGAGGTCGGCGTGGCGATCATCGGCCAGACCGCCGACCTCGCCCCGGCCGACCGTCGCCTCTATGCGGTGCGCGACGTGACCGCCACGGTGGAGTCGCTGCCGCTGATCGTGAGCTCGATCCTCGGCAAGAAGCTCGCCTGCGGCCTCGAGGGCCTGGTGATGGACGTCAAGGTGGGCAGTGGCGCCTTCCTGCCCACCGAGGCGGCCGCCCGGGAACTCGCCACCGTCATCGCCGAGGTGGCGAGCCGCGCCGGCACCCGCACCACGGCGCTGGTCACCGACATGAGCCAGCCCCTGGCCCCCTGCGCCGGCAACGCCCTCGAGGTGCACGAGGCGCTCCGCCTGCTGAGCGGCGAGAAGCGCCATGGGCGCCTGCTGCAGGTGACGCGTCGGCTGGCCGCCGAGCTGCTGATGGCCGGCCGCCTCGCCGACTCCCGCGAGGCCGCGCTGGCGAAGCTCGACGCCACGCTCGCCTCCGGGGCGGCCGCCGAGCGCTTCGCCCGCATGGTGGCGGGCCTCGGTGGGCCGCGCGACCTGCTCGAAAGGCCCGCGGATCATCTGCCGGAGGCCCCGGTGGTACGCGCCGTCCATGCCGAGCGCCCGGGGCGCGTGCTGGCCATCGACACCCGGGCGCTGGGCCTGGCCGTGGTGGAACTCGGCGGCGGTCGGCGCACGCCGGGCGCGCCCATCGACCCCGCCGTCGGGCTCTCGCGCATCGCCTCGCTGGGCGAGAGCGTCGACGCCGACCGCCCCCTGGCGCTGGTGCATGCCGCGAACGAGGCCGATGCCGAGTGGGCCGCGCGCCGGCTTCGCGAGGCCATCCGGGTGGGCGACGGGCCCGCCGCATCCCCTACACTGATTCACGACGTGATCCGTCGGGAGGTCCCATGAGCCGTGCCATCGTGCTGGTCCTCGACTCCTTCGGCATCGGGGCGACCCCGGATGCCGGACACTTCGGCGATGCCGGCGCCGATACCCTGGGCCATATCGCCGCCGCCTGCGCCCGGGGGGAGGCCGACGTGCCGCCGGGCCCCGAGGGGCCGGGCCGCCGAGGCTCGCTCGCGCTGCCGAACCTGGCCCGGCTCGGGCTCATCCACGCCCACCGCGAGAGCACCGGCCACTGGGCCGAGGGCGTCGCGGCGCCCGACGAGGTGATCGGCGCCTACGGCCACGCCCGGGAGCTCTCCTCGGGCAAGGACACTCCTTCCGGCCACTGGGAGCTCGCCGGCGTGCCGGTGCGCTTCGACTGGGGGTATTTCCTGGACCGGGAGCAGAGCTTCCCCGACGCGCTCCTCGAGGCGCTGGTCGCCGAGGCGGGGCTGCCCGGCGTGCTCGGCGACTGCCACGCCTCGGGCACCGAGGTCATCGCCCGGCTCGGCGAGGCGCATGTCGAGAGCGGCAAGCCCATCGTCTACACCTCGGCGGACTCGGTGTTCCAGATCGCCGCCCACGAGGAAACCTTCGGGCTGGCGCGCCTCTACGCGGTGTGCGAGATCGCCCGGCGGCTGCTCGAACCCTACAACATCGGCCGGGTGATCGCGCGGCCGTTCACGGGCGAGAACGCCGCGAGCTTCGCCCGCACCGCCAACCGCCGCGACTACAGCGTCGAACCGCCCGCCCCCACGGTACTGCAGAAGCTGCACGACGACGGCGGACAGGTCGTGGCCATCGGCAAGATCGCCGACATCTACGCCCACTGCGGGATCACTCACACGGTCAAGGCGAGCGGCCACGACGCCCTGATGGACGCCACCCTGGCGGCGATGAGGGAGACCGGCGAGCGCGCGCTGATCATGACCAACTTCGTCGACTTCGACATGCTCTACGGCCACCGCCGCGACGTGGCGGGCTACGCCGGCGCCCTGGAGGCCTTCGATGCCCGGCTGCCGGAACTGCTGGCAAGGCTCGCGGACGACGACCTGCTGATCCTCACCGCCGACCACGGCTGCGACCCCACCTGGGCCGGCACCGACCACACCCGCGAGCACGTCCCGGTGCTCGCGCTCGGCGCCGGGCTCAAACCCGGCTCGCTGGGCGCCCGGGCGAGCTTCGCCGACATCGGCCAGAGCCTGGCGGCGCACCTCGGCCTGCCCCCCATGGACGATGGCGAGCGCTTCCTCTCCCCCGCTGACACAGGAGCCTTGTGATGGCCACGCCCCATATCAACGCCGAGCGCGGCGACTTCGCCGATACCGTGCTGATGCCCGGCGACCCGCTGCGCGCCCGCTATATCGCCGAGACCTTCCTCGAGGAGGCGCGCGAGGTGAACACGGTGCGCAGCATGTCCGGCTACACCGGGCGCTACAAGGGCCGCCCGATCTCGGTGATGGGCCACGGCATGGGCATCCCGTCGGTGTCGATCTACGCCAAGGAGCTGATCACCGAGTACGGCGTCAAGCGACTGATCCGGGTCGGCTCCTGCGGCGCGGTGCGCGACGACGTGGCGGTGCGCGACGTGGTGATCGGGCTGGGCGCCTGTACCGACTCCGGCGTCAACCGCACGCGCTTCGCCGGCATGGACTTCGCCGCCACCGCCGACTTCGACCTGACCCGCCATGCGGCGGATGCGGCCGCGGCGCTGGGCGTCCCGGTGAAGGTGGGCAACCTCTTCTCGGCGGACCTCTTCTACGACCCGCGCCCCGAGACCGCCGCCCTGCTCAAGCGCTACGGCATCGTCGGCGTGGAGATGGAGGCCGCCGGCCTCTATGGCGTGGCCGCCGAGTTCGGCGCCCGGGCCGCCACC
>JAWWBV010000196.1:0-5348 GCA_033720795.1 Halomonas sp.
CTCCGGGAGCGCCTCGAGACCCAGCAGGCACGGCTGACGGCGCTCGACGACCAAGTTGAAGCCGTGAGCGGATCACGCGATGATGTTCGCCAACGAATGGAAGCGCTGGAGAGCGGGCTTCAGGAGATGGGCGCCGGACTGCGCGAGCTGCGCCAGTCCCAGCTCGCCCTGAGCGCCCAGCTCGAGGCCCTGCGCCAGTGACGCCCGCCCCTCATCAGGGATCGATGCCCATGGATCATCGCGCGTTGACTCGGCTCGCGGCAGCCACGCTGTGTCTCGGCCTGGCGCCCGGCGTCCAGGCCCTCGAGGCGACCATCGAGGGCGTCGACGGCGAACTGGCCGAGAACGTGCGTCTCTATCTCGACGAGCTCGAGGCCGCTCAGTACAGCCCCGAGCGCCTGAAGAGCGAGGTGCTGCGGCGCAGCAGCGAGGCCCTGCGGGTCTTCGGCTACTACTCGCCCAGCATCCGCGCCCGGTTCGACGACCCCGAGGCCCCCGAGGAGGTGACGCTCGTCATCGATGCCGGGGCGCCGGTGCGCATCGAGGTCCTCGAGCTCTCCGTGAGCGGAGACGCCGTCGATGATCCCCCCTTCGAGCAGGCCATCGACGACTTCCCCCTGTCGCAGGGGGACCGGCTTCGCCACGCACCCTTCGACAGCCTGCGCAGCACGCTGGCCAACCTCGCCCTGCAGCGCGGCTACTTCGACTGGTCCTTCACCGACCGGCGCATGGAAGTGAGACCCTATGCCCAGAGCGCCCGACTCTATCTGGCACTCGACAGCGGCCCGCGCTACCGCTTCGGCGAAGTGACGTTTCAGGGCCAGCACATCGAGATCGGGCGACTCGAGAACCTCGCGCCCTTCGAACGCGGGGATCCCTACCTGGCAAGCCAGGTGGCTCGGTTCAACGAGCGTCTGGGCCAGACCGAGTGGTTCGGCTCATTGAGCGTGCGCCCGCGCCTGGATCGCGACCTGGAGCGACTGGCGCTGCCGGCCGAAGCGGCAGGCTGGTGGCAGGCCCTCGACCTGGAGGGTCGGGAGCCGGCCCCCCCGGTGGCGCGCATCGAGGCCGAGGCGCTCCTGGCGGCCAATGCCCTCCAGCGTCGCGCCGAGGCCCCCATCGATGTCACGGTGACGCCGGCGGACCGGCACCAGTTCGAGGTCGGGCTGGGCTACGCCACCGACGTGGGCCCCCGCATCCGCTTCTCCTGGGATCAGCCCTGGATCAATCGCTACGGTCATGGCCTCGACCATGACCTCTACCTGTCGGGGCCGGAGCAGCGGTTTTCCGGCCTCTATACGATGCCCCTGGAGAATCCGCTGCGCGACAGCTATCGCCTCCAGTACGGCCTGCGCAACAAGGACAGCGAGGATACCCAGACCTTCGAGAGCACCGTGGAGATCGCTCGGCGCTGGAAGTTCGACAGCGACTGGACGGCCGGCGATGACTGGACCTTCGCCAGGGACTGGGAGCAGTCGCTCTACCTGCGGGGCACCTACGAGGACTTCACCCAGGCCGGCATCTCCAACGAGGTGCTGCTGCTCTATCCCGGCATCAGCTGGACGCGCACCCGCACCCGCAACCCCGCCTTCCCCACCTGGGGGGATCGCCAGCTCCTGGCGTTCGAGTACTCCCACGAGGCCTGGGGCTCGGCGGCCGAGTTCCTGCGCATCACCGGCGACAGCGAATGGATCCGCAAGCTGGGCGATGACAATCGCTTCGTCGGCCGGGTGGGGTTCGGCAGCATCACCACCGACGACTTTGCGGACATCCCCCCGTCGCTGCGCTTCTTCACCGGCGGGGATCGCAGCGTGCGCGGCTACGCCTACGAGAGCATCGCGCCCGAGAACGAGGAGGGGGACCTGATCGGCGGCGAGCAGCTGCTGACCGTCGGCCTCGAGGCACAGCGGCGGGTGGCCGGCAAGTGGTGGCTGGCGACCTTCGTCGACACCGGCGATGCCTTCAGCGACTGGTGGCCGAGCGACCTGAAGACCGGCGCGGGCCTCGGCGTGCGCTGGATCTCGCCGGTCGGGCCCATCCGCTTCGACGTCGCGCACCCCTTCGATATCGAGGATAGCTTTCGCATCCACTTCTCCATCGGACCGGAATTCTGAGAGCCAACGTCTTGAGAAAGCGCGCCGTGACCTGGGCCCTGGCCCGCCTGTTGATCCTCCTGCCCCTGTGGCTCATCGGCCTCGTGCTGCTGCTGCTGGGCCTGGCACTGTCGCCCTGGGGCACCGGCGTGCTGCTCGAACAGGGCGCCAAGCGTGGCTTCTATGAGCTGGGCGTGGTCGAGGGCGCCCCCCTGGATCGCCTGGTGCTCCACGACCTGCGCCTCGAGGCGGGGCCGGCCCGGATCGCCCTGTCGCGGCTGGAGCTGGCCTGGCCCGAGGAGTGCCTGCTCAAGGGGCGACTGTGCCTCGACCGCCTCGCCGTGGAAGGGGCCGATATCCGCCTCGGCGAGACGGCTCCGGCCCCGGCAGGCCAGGACGAGGAGGTCGCCGGTGCCCCGCTCGAGGAGATCCGCCTGCCGTTCCCGATAGAACTGCGCGAGCTGTCGCTGGTCGACGTGAACCTGCAGCTCGCCGACGGCACGCGGCTCGCCTGGGAGAGCTTCACCACCGGGGTCGTGGCCGAACAGAGCACCCTGACCCTGTTGCCCACCCGGCTGGCCGGCACACGCCTGACCCTGCCGCTCTCGGCGGGCACCCGCCTGGCCCTCAGCGCGGCCGAGCACGAGGGGCCGAGGCTCACCGCCGAGGCCATCGACGCGGCCACCGCCGTACGCTCTTCCCTGCCCGCCGAGGTCGCCGCCGATATGGAGGGTCTCGCCAGCCTGCCGCTGGACGAGCAGCCGAGGCGCGTGCTGCCCGAGGTGACCCTGCCCCTGGCGGTGGAGGTGCCGGAACTGCTCATCGAGGACGTGGCCGTGGGCGGGGCCATGGAGTATGGGGTGGAGCGGCTGCTGCTGCGCCTGAGCGCGCGGGGGCATGAGATCACGCTCGATACCCTGGCGGTCTCGAGCCCCGATGCCGATGCCGAGTTGACGGCCCGGCTGGAACTGCGCGACGACTACCCCCTCGAGGCGCACCTGGCCGCGGACCTCTACCTGCCGGAGCGCATGCCGGCCCTCGAGGGCGAGCGCATCGAGCTGGGCCTGGCCGGGACCCTGGCCGACCTCGAGGTGGACCTGACCACGCAGGGACCGGTCGCGGCACGGCTGTCGGCCAGCCTCGATGCCCTCGACCCGACCCTGCCCTTCGAGGCCTCGCTTGAAAGCGACACCCTGCAGTGGCCGCTGCCCGGCGCGCCGTCGTCACCGGACCCGGCGTCCGAGGCAGCGTCGGACGACGCCCAGGAGCCGTCGCAGGAGGAGGCGCCGACGGAGCCCTGGCGGGCCGAGGCGCTCTCGCTGCAGCTCTCCGGCAGCCTGGTGGACTATCGGGCCGAACTCGCCGTGACCGCCTCGGGTCCATCGCTGCCGCCCACCGATCTCTCGCTGACGGGCAGCGGCGGCCTGAGCCACTTCGCCTGGTCGCCGCTGACCCTGAATCAGCAGGACGGGGTGATCGTCAGCCGCGGCCGGGTCGACTGGGAAGAGGGCCTGGCCGCCGAGGCCACGCTCTCGCTGGACGGCATCGATCCGGGTAACTTCGTCGCGGGGCTCGAGGGTCGCCTGGGCGGCGGTGCCGAGGTGACCTTCGCCCAGGACGCCGACGGCTGGCGGGTCGAGGTGCCATCCCTCGACCTTCAGGGCGTGCTGGACGACCGGCCGCTCTCCCTCGAGGCGGTGCTGGCCGGCGACAGCGAGATGCACTGGGACATCGAGACCCTCGACTTCCGCCAGGGCCGCAATCGCGTGAGCGCCGCGGGCACGGTCAGCCCGGCGTCGCTGGACCTGCAGGGCGAGCTCGCCCTGCCGGCCATGGAGAGCCTCTATCCCGGCCTCGAGGGCGTCCTCGACGGCACCTTCATCGCCCAGGGCAGCCTCGAGGCGCCGCAGCTCGAGCTCGACCTGGCCGGGCGCGAGCTCGCCTTCAACGACAACCGGCTGTCGCGCCTGGAGCTGGCGGTACGCGTCGCCGGCCTCGAGGATCCCGACCTCGACGTGACCCTGGATGCCCGCGACATCGCCGCCGGCGGACAGCGGAGCGCCGCGCTGACGCTGGACCTCGAGGGACAGCAGACGGCGCATCGACTGCGCCTGGCCATGGACGGCGGCGAGGGGCTACCGGTCTCGCGGCTGGCCCTGACCCTCGAGGGGGGGCTGGACCGTGCCCGGGAGCAGTATCGGGGCAGCCTGTCGCCGCTGGAGGTCGACAGCGACTTCGGCGACATCCGCCTCGCCGAGGCGCTGGCCTTCGAGGCCAACCTGCCCGACGGCTCGGCTAAGGTATCGCCCTTCTGCCTGCGCCGCCGGCAGGGGGGCGACGTCTGCCTCGTCGAGCCGCTCGAGGCCTCGGCCGAGGCCGGGCGCGCCGCCCTCGAGATCCGCGACCTGCCGATGGACCTGGTCGACAGCGTGATGCCCTCCGGATGGCGCATCGACGGCGAGAGCGCCGGCACCCTCTCCGCCCGCTGGTCGGACGGGGGCGAGCGCTGGCGGCTCGACGCCGACCTCGACAGCCGCGCCGAGGTGACCGGCGAGGACGCCTACGGCCAGCCCTGGGCCGTACCCGGCACCTCTCTCGATGTGACGGTGGAGGCCAGCGAGGCCCGGGCGGACCTCACGGTGGTCGTCGGCCTGGCCGAGACCGGGGAAGTGCGCCTGGCGCTGGGCATCGTCGATCCGCTGGGGGAGGGCGCGCTGGACGGCCAGCTGCGCGTCGACGACCTGCGCCTGGCACCCTATCGCCCACTCGTCACCGGCCTGGAGACCCTCGAGGGCGGCCTGGACGGCGACATCCGCATCACCGGCAGTCAGCAGGCGCCGCGACTCGACGGCCGGCTCGCCCTGAGCGGACTGCGGGCCGGCGGCCTCACTCTGCCCCTCGAGGTGAGGGACGGCGAACTCATCGTCGAGCTGGCCGGCGAGCGGGCCGATCTCGACGGCTTCCTGGCCGCCGAGCAGGGACGTCTCACCCTCGACGGCGACGCCCGCTGGCCGGCCGAGGGGGAATGGCAGGCGGCCATCGACCTGAGCGCCGTCGACGAGCCCCTGCTGGCGGCCCTGCCGAGCTTCGGGCGCCTGCGCCTGGCCCCGGAGCTGAGCGTGCGCGCCGACCCCGAGCGACTGCAGGTGCGCGGCACCGTCGAGATTCCCTGGGCGAGGCTCAAGGTGGGCGAGGTGCCCAAGTCGGCGCAGGCGCCCAGTCCCGACGAGGTGATCATCACCGAGGAGGATGACC
>JAWWBV010000197.1:0-5334 GCA_033720795.1 Halomonas sp.
ATGCTGGTCGCGGCGCTGCGGTGGACGTCGCGCATGCGGTCGTTGTTCTCGAGGCTCAGCTTGGTGACCTCGTAGATGAAGTCCTCCGGCAGGTCGCAGTTGGCGATGGTGAAGTTCCACATGGAGACGGCGCGGGCATCCTCCTCGAGGGTCTGGTAGGTGCTGGCCGGGATCTGGAACTCGGAGACCGGGAACGCCTCGAGCACCTTCTGCTGCTCCTCCTCGGTGAACTCGATGATGTTGACGTCGGTCTGCACCTCGAGCTGGCTGACGGCGGGGATCGGGATGCCGGCGGCGAAGGCGATGACGTCGATCAGGCCGTCCTGCAGCTGGCCGCCGAGATCGGACCAGCCGCCGTTGCGGCGATCGAACTCCACGCCCAGGGTCTCGAGCATGGCCGGGAAGTAGGTGTCGGAGGTGGAGGCCGCCGGGCCGAAGCCGATGCGCGCGCCGTCCGGGATCTCCTCGATCGAGGTGATGCCGCTGTCGGCCAGGGCGGTGATCGAGAAGGGCGTCTCGTACATCGGGAAGAGCGCACAGACGTTGTCCATGGCCATGCCCGGGGCGAGCGGGCTCTCGCCGGCCAGCGCCTCGGCGGCCGGGCCCATGGTGGTGAGGCCCAGGGCGACGTCGCCGCCGTGCACCAGCGCCATGTTCTGGGTCGGGCCGCCGGTGACCTCGCCGCCGCCGGAGATGCCGAGCTCGTCGGCGATCAGATTGGCCCAGCCGGAGCCGTAGACGAAGTAGGTGCCGCCCTGGCTGGCGGTGCCCACGGTGAAGCTCTCGGGCCAGTCGCTGCGGTCCTGGGCCGCGGCCGAGGCGGCGACCAGCAGGGTGCCGGCCAGCGTACCGGCGAGGGTGCCGACGAGGGTCCGTGAGGTGGCGTTGCGCATGGCGTGTCTCCTGTTATGCGTTGCTCTTGTTGAGTGCCCGGGCGCTCGGTCCCGGTGCTGCATGCCGTCGGTCCCGGTAGGGTCAGCGGTCGCGAGACCTGCCGTGATCCGGGCCGGGGTGGCATCAACGCCCTTATAGGAGCAAGCACCGTGCCCCTCGGGAGTTACCCTTTGCTATTCATGAGGTTATAGAGGTGTGCTTCGACCTTGGTCGAAACGGGGAAGGCGCGTCGGGGCCGGGATCCCGCACGGGGCGGGATCCCGGGTGTGCGGATATCCGCACGGGCTCGGGGAGGGGGTGAGCGCCTCAGCGCCCCTTGGGGTCGAGGATCTTGACGGTCTGCAGCTCGGCGCTGCGCTGCTCCTCGCGCTCGCGGTTGACCCGGGTCTCGAGCTCGGGAAGCGTCTCGTCCTCGATGGGCAGCTGCTCGAAGAAGTCGCAGCTGACGCAGTCGCGGTAGCGAACGCCGTTCTGCTCCCAGGCGCGGATGCGATCCATCTCGGCGCAGCGCGGGCAGATGGCGCCGGCGATAAAGCGTTTCTGGACGGTCATGAAGGGCTCCGGTCGATGGGGGATGGCGCGTTCAGGCGGCGCGGATGCCGCTGTGGCGCAGCAGCGGCTCGACGCTGGGGTCGCGGCCGCGGAAGGCGCGGAACAGCTCGGCGGCGTCCCGGGAGCCGCCGCGCTCGAGGATCTCGGTGCGGAAGCGCCGTCCGGTCTCGGGGTCGAAGATGCCGGCCTCCTCGAAGGCGCTCCAGGCGTCCGCCGAGAGCACCTCGGCCCACTTGTAGCTGTAGTAGCCCGCCGCGTAGCCGCCGGCGAAGATGTGGCCGAAGCCGTTCTGGAAGCGGTTGAAGTCGGCCCGCGGCACCACCGAGACGGCGTCGCGCACGGCGTCGAGCAGCGCCTGGATCTCCCCGGCCGAGGGCGCGGCGTGCTCCCGGTGCAGGCGGAAGTCGAACAGCGAGAACTCCAGCTGGCGCACCATGCCCATGGCGGACTGGAAGTTCTTGGCCGCGATCAGCTTCTCGAACAGCGCCTCGGGCAGCGGCTCGCCGGTCTCCACGTGGGCGGCGATCAGGTCCAGGCCCTCGCGCTCCCAGCAGAAGTTCTCCATGAACTGGCTGGGCAGCTCCACCGCGTCCCAGGCCACGCCGTTGATGCCGGAGATGTCGGCGACGGTCTGGCGGGTCAGCATGTGGTGCAGGCCGTGGCCGAACTCGTGGAAGAGGGTGGTGACCTCGTCGTGGGTCAGCAGCGCCGGGGCGTCGCCCACCGGGCGGGTGAAGTTGCAGGTCAGGTAGGCCACCGGCAGCTGGACCTCGCCGCCTTCCAGGCGCCGCACCCGGCACTCGTCCATCCAGGCGCCGCCGCGCTTGCCCTCGCGGGCGTAGAGGTCGAGGTAGAAGCCGGCGATGGGCGCGCCCTGCTCGAGGATCTGGAAGTAGCGCACGTCGGGGTGGTAGCGGGGTGCGGTCGTGTCCTCCTCGAAGGTCACGCCGTAGAGGCGCTCGACCACCCGGAACAGGCCGTCGACCACCTGGGGCGCCGGGAAGTAGGGGCGCAGCTGCTCGTCGGAGATGGCGTAGCGCGCCTCGCGCAGCTTCTCGCTGGCGAAGCCCACGTCCCAGGGCTCGAGGGCGTCCATGCCCAGCTCGGCCCGGGCGAAGGCGGCGAGCTCGGCGTACTCCTCGCGGGCCTGGGGCACGGCGCGCTCGGCCAGGTCATCGAGGAAGGTGATCACCTGCTCGGGGGACTCGGCCATCTTGGTGGCCAGCGAATAGTCGGCGTAGTCGGCGAAGCCCAGCAGTCCGGCGAGCTCGTGGCGCAGGGCGAGGATCTCCTCCATCACCGGGGCGTTGTCGTACTCGCCGGCGTGGGGGCCCTGGTCCGAGGCGCGGGTGACGAAGGCGGTGTAGACCTCGTGGCGCAGCGCGCGATCCTCGGCGTAGGTCATCACCGGGAAGAAGCTCGGGAAGTCCAGGGTGATGCGATAGCCCTCGAGGCCCTTGGCCTCGGCGTTGGCCTTGAGGGTGGCCAGGGCGCTCTCGGGCAGCCCGGAAAGGCGGCTCGCGTCGGCGAGGTCCAGGTGCCAGGCCTGGGTGGCGTCCAGCAGCTGGTTGGAGAAGGTGTTGGCGAGCTCGGAGAGGCGTGACTTGATCTCGCCGTAGCGCTGCTTCTGCTCGGCGGGCAGGTCGACGCCGGCCAGGCGGAAGTCGCGCAGGGCGTTCTCCACGGTGCGCCGCTGGCCCTCGTCGAGCTCGGCCCAGGCGGGGCCGTCACGCAGCGCCTGCCAGGCGCGGAAGAGCCCCTCGTGCTGGCCGATCCAGGTGCTGTAGTCGGAGAGCTGGCCCAGGCAGGCCTGGTAGGCCTCGCGAAGCTCGGGGCTGTTCATGGTGCCGTTGAGGTGCGAGACCGGCGACCAGGCGCGGGCCAGCCGGTCGTTGAGGGCCTCCAGCGGGGCGGCCAGGCTCTCCCAGGTCGGGGGCGCCTGCTCGGCGCGGGCCACCAGCGCCTCGATGGCGGTGCGATTCTCGGCCAGCAGGGCCTCCACGGCCGGCACCACGTGCTCGGGACGGATCGCGTCGAAGGGGGGGAGGTCGTGGGCGTCGAGCAGGGGGTTGCGGGGCATGCGCACCTCGAATCGGGAATGAAGGATGGGTCGTAGATGCGGGCGGTCGCGCCGGCTTTCAATATGCTAGGCTTGCGCCCTTTTCAGGCACGCAGGGTGTGACCGATGAACGAGACGCTGGAACGCTGGGGCACGCGACGCGCCTTTATCCTGGCGGTGACCGGAGCGGCGGTGGGGCTGGGCAACATCTGGCGCTTCCCCTACATCACCGGAGAGAACGGCGGCGCCGTCTTCCTGCTGCTCTACGTGGCCTTCGTGCTGCTGCTGGGCTTGCCGATGATGATGGCCGAGATCCTGGTCGGCCGGGCCGGGCGGCGCAGCCCCATGCAGTCGATCGGCCACCTGGCCGCCCAGGCCGGGGCCTCGCGCCACTGGCGCTGGCTGGGACTGTTCGGCGCCTTCACGGTCTTCTGCATCCTCTCCTTCTACTCGGTCGTGTCGGGCTGGTCCATCGAATTCCTGGTGGCCTCCATCAACGGCGACTTCGTCGGGCGCAGCGCGGCCGAGATCGGCGCGGGCTTCGACGCCTTCCTCGCCGACCCCGGGCGGCTGACCTTCAACCACACCCTGTTCCTGGTGATGACCATGCTGGTGGTCGCCGCCGGGGTGACCAAGGGGCTCGAGAAGCTCAACAACCTGCTGATGCCGATGCTCTACGCGCTGCTGCTGGTGCTGGCGGGCTATGCCGCCACCACCGAGGGCTTCGGCCCGGCGCTCGCCTGGCTGTTCCTGCCCGACGTCTCGGCGGTGACCCCGCTGGTGATGCTGCAGGCCATGGGGCACGCCTTCTTCACCCTGGCGGTGGGCGCCTGCGCGCTGATGGCCTACGGCGCCTACATGCCCGACCACCAGAGCCTGCCCCGCGCCGCGGCGGCGGTGGCGGTGCTCGACGTGGCAGTGGCGCTGCTCGCCGGCATCGCCATCTTCTCGGTGGTGTTCGCCCAGGGCATGGACCCGGGCGAGGGGCCGGGGCTGATGTTCGTGACCCTGCCGGTGGCCTTCGCCGAGCTGCCCGGCGGGCCGCTGTGGCTGTCGCTGTTCTTCCTGCTGCTGCTGCTGGCGACCTGGACCTCCTCGATCAACCTCGCCGAGCCGATGGTCGCCACCCTGCAGGGCTGGGGCCTCAAGCGCGGCCAGGCGTCGGCCGCGGTAGGTGTCGCGGTATGGGGGCTCGGCATGCTCTCGGTGCTCTCCTTCTCGAGCCTGGCCGAGACCCGGGTGCTGTTCGGCATGAACCCCTTCGAGCTGGTCAGCACCATCCCGCCGGAGATCTTCCTGCCGCTGGGCGGACTGCTGATCGCGGTGTTCGCCGCCTGGGTGATGCCCGAGCAGGAGGCCCTGCGGGCGCTGGATGCCGGCCCCAACGGCTTTCGCTGCTGGCGCGCGCTGCTGCGCTGGGTGTCGATCCCGCTGACGCTGGTAGTATTGGGAGCCGGACTGATCTGACCGGCCCGAACGGACCGGCCTGACCCACAATGAGAGGTGAACGATGAGCGAGTCAACGTGCCTGCGGCCCTGGCAGGGCCATGAGCCGCAGCTGGGCGAGCGGGTCTACATCGACCCGGACTGCGTGGTGCTGGGCGACGTGGTGCTGGGCGACGACTGCTCGGTGTGGCCGATGACGGTGATCCGCGGCGACATGCACCGCATCCGCATCGGCGCGCGGGTCAGCGTCCAGGACGGCAGCGTGCTGCACATCACCCACGCCAGCGACTTCAACCCCGACGGTTTCCCGCTGACCATCGGCGACGACGTGACCATCGGCCACAAGGCGATCCTGCACGGGGCCACCCTGGGCAGCCGCATCC
>JAWWBV010000198.1:0-5319 GCA_033720795.1 Halomonas sp.
CATGCAGGCCAAGGAGATGCCCCGGGAGACCCAGGCGCCGGTGTTCGACGAGCTGCGCACCGGGCTCGACAGCGCCTATCGCCAGCTGCGCGAGCTGCTGACCACTTTCCGGCTGCGGCTCGACGGCCCGGGACTCTCGAGCGCCCTGCGCCAGACCACCGAGGAGTTCGGCGAACGGCTGGGCTTCACGGTGGGGCTCTACGTCGACGTGCCACCGCACCTGCTCAACCCCAACGAGGAGATCCACGTGCTGCAGGTGGTGCGCGAGGCGCTGGCCAACGTGCACAAGCATGCCCGGGCCCACTGGGCGGCGGTCACGGTGCGCTTCGCCGAGGCCCGCCTCGAGGTGATGATCGAGGACGACGGCATCGGCCTCGAGACGCAGGACTCGCCGCCCATGCACTATGGCCTGGTGATCATGCGCGACCGGGCCGATACCCTGGGCGGCAACTTCGAGGTGCGCAACCGAGATGCCGGCGGTACGCTCGTGGCCATCGCCTTCACCCCGCAGACGGCACGACTGATCGCCCAGCAGCCCGCCGAGCCGCCCAAAAGTCTTCAACCAGTGAACAGGGACCCTGCCGGATGACCCGAAACGCCCACTCCCCCGCCACCATCCTGATCATCGATGACCACCCGCTGCTGCGCCGCGGGGTGACCCAGCTGCTCGAGCTGGAGGACGACCTGGTGCTCGCCGGCGAGACCGGCGAGCCGGAGGAAGGGGTTCGCCTGGCCGGCGAGCTGGATCCGGACCTGGTGCTGCTGGACCTCAACATGCCGGGGATGGACGGCCTCGAGACCCTCAGGCGACTGCGCCAGGAGGGCTTCGCCGGACGCATCGTGATGTTCACCGTCTCCGATCACGAGGAGGACGTGGTCGCCGCCCTGCGCGCCGGCGCCGACGGCTACCTGCTCAAGGACATGGACCCGGACGACATGATCCGCCAGCTGCGCCAGGCGGCACTGGGCCGCATGGTGATCAGCGAGCGCCTCACCGCCCTGCTGGCCGAGGCGCTGCGCAGTCAACGCAGCCAGCCGGCCACGCCAGATATCCACAGCCTGACCCAGCGCGAGCGTGAGATCCTGCGCGAGCTGGCCGCGGGCCTCTCCAACAAGCTGATCGCCCGCCAGCTCGACATCACCGAAGGCACGGTGAAGGTCCACGTCAAGCACCTGCTCAAGAAGCTCAACCTGCGCTCCCGAGTGGAGGCCGCGGTGTGGGCCGTGCAGGAGGGTGTGGACAAGTAGCGGCCGGGGTTCCGTGTGGATACCTCCAAATAGCCTTCCGCCCCGCCGCCGAGCATCACCGACCGACGGGGCGGCGCTAAGTCCCTGATATGATGGGCCAGCCCCGCGCCTACCCCCTACTCCCCAAGGAGTATCTCGCTGTTTTGACGGCCTTTTCGGGGCATTTCACCGCCTGACTCCCCGGCGTATCTTGCGTGACAAAGCCCCAGGCTTGATGCCGGTCAACCGCCATCGCGCGAGGGGTGCCACCAAGAGATCGCAAGGGGGAACCACCATGACCCGAGAGAGTGCCGACGCCACCCGCTGGGAGGACAAGGGACAGCCGCTGCCGTCCAGCGGCCGGCGCAACGCCGACATCGAACACTGGGACGTCGAGAACGAGGAGTTCTGGAAGACCCAGGGCCGAAAGATTGCCAGCCGCAACCTCTGGGTCTCCATCCCGAGCCTGCTGCTGGGCTTCGCCGTCTGGCTGATGTGGGGCATGATCACCACCCAGATGCAGAACCTGGGCTTCCCCTTCACGGTCCAGCAGCTGTTCACCCTGACCGCCATCGCCGGCCTCGCCGGCGCCACCCTGCGCATCCCGGCATCGTTCATGATCCGCATCGCCGGCGGTCGCAACACCATCTTCCTGACCACCGCCCTGCTGATGATTCCGGCCCTCGGTACCGGCATCGCCCTGATGAACCCGGGCACGCCCTTCTGGATCTTCCAGGGCCTGGCGCTGCTGTCGGGCATCGGCGGCGGCAACTTCGCCAACTCGATGAGCAACATCTCGAGCTTCTTCCCCAAGAAGCAGCAGGGCTACGCCCTGGGCATGAACGCCGGGCTCGGCAACTTCGGCGTCACCACCATGCAGATCCTGATCCCGCTGGTGATGACCGTCGGGCTGTTCGGCGCCCTGGGCGGCGAGCCGATGGAGCTGCAGAAGGCCAGCGGCACCCTGATCGGCCGCATCGAGGCGGGCACCGACACCTGGATCCAGAACGCCGGCTTCATCTGGCTGCTCTTCCTGATCCCGCTGGCCTTCGCCGGCTGGTTCGGCATGAACAACATCCGCGCCATCACCCCCAACCCCGGCTCGCCGCTGCAGGCCTTCGGCAAGATCCTCGGCCTCTACGGCGTGGGCATCCTGACCTCGATCGTCGGCGTGGTCGCGCTGGGCTGGCTCAACATGTGGCTCGCCCTGCCGCTGACCATCGCCCTGACCCTGGGGCTGCTGCGCCTGATTCCCGGCGACATCAAGCCCAACATCCAGAAGCAGTTCGCGATCTTCTCCAACAAGCACACCTGGGCGATGACGGTGCTCTACATCGCCACCTTCGGCTCCTTCATCGGCTTCTCCGCCGCCCTGCCGCTCTCCATCAGCGTGATCTTCGGCAACATGATGGAGGTGGCCGCCGACGGCACCGTGACCCGCGTGGCCAATCCCGATGGGCCCAGCGCCCTGACCTGGGCCTGGATGGGCCCCTTCGTCGGCGCGCTCATTCGCCCGGTGGGCGGCTGGATCTCCGACAAGGTGGGCGGCGCCATCGTCACCCAGGCGATCTCCGTGGTGATGGTCCTGGCCTCGGCGGCGGTGGGCTACGTGATGATGCTGGCCTACAACGCCACCGATCCCAACCAGTACTTCTGGATGTTCCTGCTGCTGTTCATCGTGCTGTTCGCCGCCAGCGGCATCGGCAACGGCTCCACCTTCCGCAGCATCGGCTTCATCTTCGACCTGCAGCAGAAGGGCCCGGTGCTCGGCTGGACCTCCGCCGTGGCTGCCTACGGCGCCTTCATCGCCCCGCGGGTGATGGGCGAGCAGATCAAGGCCGGCACCCCGGAGATGGCGATGTACGGCTTCGCGGTCTTCTACGCCCTCTGCCTGGTCGTCAACTGGTGGTTCTACCTGCGCCCGGGCGCCTACGTGAAGAACCCCTGAACCGCACCGCCAACAGTGACACGACAAGGGACGCCGGGGACGGTTCGTAGCGCAGGTCTTTTGCCATGGAGGGCAAAAGTAGCGCCCAGGGATGGGTTCACAGCGCCTGCGCGAAGTTCCGTCCACGGAGCATTCCCGAGACGTCTCCAACACGGCGACAACTGCGTACCTCCAAAGAGATAGGCCTGGAATATCAAGGAGTAGCGGGGCGTCAGGCTTGATGCACGTCAATATCTCCCGCCCCCCGCCTGCCAGTCTGGAAAGCGACCATTCATGCACGCCGAAGGAGGCACGACATGAAACACCTCGAGGGGGTGACCCGGCCCCAACAGATCCGGGCGCTGTCACTCAGCACCCTGGCGTTCACCACCTGCTTCGCGGTGTGGACGATCTTTTCCATCATCGGCATCAAGATCAAGCAGGACCTCGGCCTCAATGAGACCCAGTTCGGCATCCTGGTGGCCACCCCGATCCTCACCGGCTCGATCAGCCGCATCTTCCTCGGCATCTGGACCGAGCAGTTCGGCGGCCGGCGCGTCTTCAGCCTGCTGATGCTGGTCACCGCGGCCTGCGTCTTCCTGCTCTCCTTCGTCGAGTCCTACGCGATGTTCCTGGTCGCGGCCCTCGGCGTCGGCCTGGCCGGCGGCTCCTTCATCGTCGGCATCGCCTACACCTCCTACTGGTTCGAGAAGGAGCGCCAGGGCACGGCGCTGGGCATCTTCGGCGCCGGCAACGCCGGGGCGGCGGTGACCAACTTCGCCGCGCCCTTCCTGCTGCTGGCGCTGGGTTGGGAGCAGACCGCGGTGGTCTACGCCATCGTGCTGACCGTGGTGGCCGTGGGCTTCTGGGTGTTCTCCAAGGAGGATCCGCTGACCCGCTCCCGGCGCGGCCAGGGCGGCAAGGCCACCTCCGCCCGGGAGCAGCTGGCCCCGCTCAAGCACCTGCAGGTGTGGCGCTTCGCCCTCTACTACTTCTTCGTCTTCGGCGCCTTCGTCGCCCTGGCCTCCTACCTGCCGCGCTACTACGTGGGGGCCTACGACGTCAGCATCGCCGTGGCCGGCTCGCTGGCCGCCCTCTACACCCTGCCGGCCAGCGTCTTCCGGGCCCTCGGCGGCTGGATGTCCGACCGCTACGGCGCGCGCTCGATCATGTACCTGACCTTCATCGCCTCGCTGGTCTGCCTGTTCCTGCTCGCCTACCCCGAGACCCACTACGTGGTGGAGGGCAAGGAGGGCCAGATCGCCTTCTCGCTCGCCATGCCGCTGTGGGCCGTGGTGGTGCTGACCGTGCTGCTGGGCTTCTTCATGTCGCTGGGCAAGGCCGCGGTCTACAAGCATATCCCGGTCTACTACCCGGAAAACGTCGGCTCGGTGGGCGGCCTGGTCGGCATGATCGGCGGCCTGGGCGGCTTCTTCCTGCCCATCCTGTTCGGCGCCGTGCTCGACCTCACCGGGGTCTGGACCAGTTCCTACATGGTGCTCTTCGTGCTGGTGGCGATCTCGCTGATCTGGATGCACGGCGCGATCCGGCGCATGGAGCGCTCCCGGGTGCCGGAGCTCGGCGAGGAGCGCTACCGCTACCTGCCGGAGCTCCAGGAGCCGGCGGCCCGCTACGCTGCGGGAAAAGCCGCCGGACGAGACGCCGCCGGTGACGCCGCGCCGCGCCCGGGTCGGCAGGCCGAGGCCTGAGCCGCTGCGCCCCGCGACACAGTCCCACCCCAGAATGCCGCCCGCGGGCGGCATTCGCCGTTAAGGGCGTGGACTTGATCCAGGTTAGGGATCGCCGCCGCGTCCCGCGCTATAGTGGCATATGAAATACATCAATTGACCGACGGCCGGATGCGAGGTGCTCCCCATGTCTTCCACTCACTCCCTGGCGCACGACCCGGACTTCCGCCACGACAAGGCGGCCCGCGGCCGCGGCGCCGCCATCGTCGTCTACCTGCTGTTTCTGGGTAGCGTGCTGGCCGTGGTCACCGCGCCCCTCGGCGTGCTGATCGCCCACCTCAAGCGGCGCGACGCCGACCCCTGGGTACAGAGCCACCTGCAGTTCCAGATCCGCACCTTCTGGCTGGGCGTGCTGGGCGGGGCGGGCTTCGTCGCCGCCTGGCAGCTGCTGGGGCTGGTCGGCGCCCCCGCGGTGGC
>JAWWBV010000199.1:0-5315 GCA_033720795.1 Halomonas sp.
GTGGCGGTGACCAACGGCCGCCAGCAGGCCGATACCGGCACCAAGATGATCCACATCGGCGAGGGCACCCGCTCGAGCATCATCTCCAAGGGCATCTCGGCCGGACGCAGCAACCAGTCCTATCGCGGCCTGGTGAAGGTGGGGCCGCGGGCCAAGGGCGCGCGCAACTTCACCCAGTGTGACTCCCTGCTGATCGGTGACCGGTGCGGCGCCCACACCTTCCCCTACCAGGAGATCGGCAACAGCACCGCCACGGTGGAGCATGAGGCCACCACCTCCAAGATCGGCGAGGACCAGCTCTTCTACTGCCAGAGCCGGGGCATCTCCGAGGAGGACGCGGTCAGCATGATCGTCAACGGCTTCTGCAAGGACGTCTTCCAGGAGCTGCCGATGGAGTTCGCCGTGGAGGCCGAGGCGCTCTTGAACGTCACCCTGGAAGGCGCCGTGGGTTGAGGAAACGGCGGCACAACGCTCGCACGTTTCTTCGGATTCGCGAAAAGGTCAACACATTCAAGGAGTCGCGCCGGCGGCTCACCACGAATCAAAGGTAGTCAAGATGCTCGAAGTCAAGGATCTGCACGTCACGGTCGAGGGTTCCGAGATCCTCAAGGGCCTCACCCTGACCATCAACGCCGGTGAAGTCCACGCCATCATGGGCCCCAACGGTGCCGGCAAGTCGACCCTCTCGGCGGTGATCGCCGGCAAGGAGGGTTACGAGGTGACGCAGGGCTCGATCACCTTCGAGGGCCAGGACGTGCTGGAGATGGAGATCGAGGAGTGTGCCCGTGCCGGCCTGCTGCTGGGCTTCCAGTACCCGGTGGAGATCCCGGGAGTGAAGAACATCTACCTGCTCAAGGCGGCGCTGAACGCCAAGCGCGAGGCCGAGGGGCTGGGCGAGATCCCGGCACCGGAGTTCATGAAGCTGATCAAGGAGAAGGTGGCGGCCATGAAGATGGACACCAGCTTCCTGCAGCGCGCCGTCAACGAGGGCTTCTCCGGCGGCGAGAAGAAGCGCAACGAGATCCTGCAGATGCTGGTCCTCGAGCCGCGCCTCGCCATGCTCGACGAGATCGACTCGGGCCTCGATATCGACGCCATGAAGGTGGTCGCCGACGGCGTCAACTCCCTGCGCGCCGAGGACCGGGCCATCCTGCTGGTGACCCACTATCAGCGTCTGCTCGACTACATCGTGCCGGATCGGGTTCACGTGCTGGTCGACGGCCGCATCGTCAAGAGCGGCGATGCCGCGTTGGCCCTCGAGCTCGAGAGCCGTGGCTATGACTGGGTGCAGGAGGAGTCCGCCGCATGAGTGAAGACGTGAAGACCTTCCTCGACCGCCTGGCCGAGCGCAACGCCGCCCGGGGGCCGGAACCCACCTGGATCGCCGCGCGGCGCCAGGCGGGCGCCGCGCGCTTCGAGGCCATGGGCTTTCCCCATCGCCGGGTCGAGGCGTGGAAGTACACCGACGTGCGCGCCATCGCCCGGGGCGACTTCGCCCTGGCCGGCGACGCCGAGTTCTCGCCCGCCAGCGCGGCGGCGCTGACGCTACCGATCGAGGCGCACCGCCTGACCTTCGTCGACGGCGTCTTCGCCCCGGCCCTGTCGCGGCTCGACGAGCTGCCCGGCGGCGTGCAATTGCTGCCGCTCTCGGCGGCCCTCGAGGAGAACCACGAGGCCGTGGGCGGGCCCCTGGGCCGGCTGACCGGGGTCGAGTTCTCCGCCTTCGCCGCGCTCAACACCGCCTTCATGGAGGAGGGCGCCGTGCTGCGCCTGGCGCCGGGCACCGTGGTCGAGAAGCCCATCGTGCTGCAGTTCCTCTCCCGGGCCGGCGAGCAGGCGGTGATGAGCCATCCGCGTATCCTGGTCCAGATGGCCGGGCGCAGCGAAGCCACGGTGATCGAGCACCACGTGGGCGAGGAGGGCGCCGCCAACTTCACCAACCTGGTCGAGGAGATCATCCTCGAGCGCGGCGCGATCCTCACCCACTACAAGCTGCAGGAGGCCGCGCTTGCCGACCTGCACGTGGCCAGCCTCCACGTCGAGCAGGCCCGTGACAGCCGCTACACCTCCTTCAACCTGAACCTGGGCGGCGGCCTGGTGCGCAACGACCTGGTGGCCGAGCTCAACGGTCAGGGGGCCGAGGCCAACCTCAACGGCCTGTTCTACGGCCAGGGTCGTCAGCACGTGGACAACCACACCCTGGTCAATCACAACGCGCCGCGCACCTACTCCAACGAGAACTACAAGGGCATCCTCGATGACCGCGCCCATGGCGTCTTCAACGGCAAGGTGATGGTCAAGCGCGACAGCCAGCAGATCGAGGGTTATCAGAGCAACGCCAACCTGCTGCTCTCCGACCGCGCCGAGATCGACACCAAGCCCGAGCTCGAGATCTACGCCGACGACGTCAAGTGCTCCCACGGCAGCACCACCGGCCAGCTCGACGAGGAGGCGGTGTTCGCCCTGCGCACCCGCGGCATCGACGAGCAGACCGCCCGTGGCCTGCTGACCCTGGCCTTCGCCGGCGAGGTGATGGAGCAGGTGGATCTCGACGCCGTGGCCGAGCGGGTCGAGCTGGCCGTCGCCGGCAAGCTGCCCGAGCGTTTCCACCTGGCCGGCCTGGTGGAAGCCGCCGTGGCCCTGAACGAGGAGTAAGCGATGGCCGATTTCAGCGACCTGACGCTGGACGTGGCGAAGCTTCGACGCGACTTCCCGATCCTCGATCGGGAGGTCCACGGCAAGCCGCTCGTCTACCTGGACAACGCCGCCACCAGCCAGACACCGCGCCAGGTGATCGAGGTGTTCGACGACTACTACGGTCGTTACAACGCCAACATTCATCGCGGCCTGCACACCCTGGCCGACGAGGCCACCGCGGCCTTCGAGGGCACGCGGGAGACGGTACGCGCCTTCGTTAACGCCGCGGATCACCGCGAGATCGTCTTCACCCGCGGCACCACCGAGGCGATCAACCTGGTGGCCAACGCCTGGGGTCGGGCCAACCTGACGGCCGGCGACGAGGTGCTGATCTCGCGTCTCGAGCACCACTCCAACATCGTGCCGTGGCAGCTGCTGGCCGGCGAGCTGGGGTTCACGATCAAGGTGATTCCGGTCGACGAGCGCGGGGTGCTGGACCTCGCGGCCTACCGCGACCTGTTCACCGAGCGGACCAAGCTGGTCGCGGTGAACCACGTCTCCAACGCCTTCGGCACCGTCAACCCGGTGGCCGAGATGGCTCGCGTGGCCCATGAGCATGGCGCCCGCATCCTGGTCGACGGCGCCCAGGCCGCGCCCCACCAGGCCATCGACGTCCAGGCCATCGGCGCCGACTTCTACGCCTTCTCCGGCCACAAGGTCTACGGGCCCACCGGCGTCGGCGTGCTCTACGGTCGCGCCGAGCTGCTCGAGGCGATGCCGCCCTGGCAGGGCGGCGGCGAGATGATCAGGACGGTCTCCTTCGAGGCACCGACCACCTTCGCCGACGTCCCGCACAAGTTCGAGGCGGGCACCCCGGCGATCGCCGAGGTGATCGCCCTGGGGCGGGCCCTCCAGTGGGTCGGCGACATCGGCCTGCCGCTGATCGGCGCCTGGGAGGCGCGGCTGCTCGAGCACGCCACCGAGGGCGTGGCCGGCATCGAGGGGCTGCGCATCCTGGGCACCGCGCCGGAGAAGGCCGGCGTGCTCTCCTTCGTGGTCGACGGCGCCCACTCCCAGGACATCGGCCTGCTGATCGATCAGCTCGGCGTGGCGATCCGTACCGGCCACCACTGCGCCCAGCCGCTGCTCTCGCAGTTCGGCGTGGACGCGACCTGCCGCGCCTCCTTCGCCGCCTACAACACCCCCGAGGAGATCGACGTCTTCGTCGAGGGGCTCGACCGCGTCGTCGGCATGCTGCGCTGAGGCCTATCAAGGAGCGACATGAGCGATATCGAGCAGATAGCCACCCTGCACAAGGGCCAGGAGCTGCCCCTGCAGCGTGACGTGGCGGCGATCTCCATCCCCTTCGGCAAGACCGTGACCCTGGCCGAGGACAGCATCGTCAGCGTGATGCAGGCCAAGGGCAGCACGGTCAGCGTGGGCTACGAGGGACGCCTCTATCTCGTCGAGGGTGCCAACCTGGATGCCTTGGGCCTAGAGGCGCTGCCCCGCCCGACGCTGCCCGAGTCGGCCTCGGAGGAGGAGATCGAGCAGTTCGTCTGGGATCAGCTGCGTACCTGCTTCGACCCCGAGATTCCCGTCAACATCGTCGACCTGGGCCTGGTCTACGGCTGCCGCATCGAGCGGCTGATCAGCGGCGAGCGTATCGTCACCATCCGCATGACCCTGACCGCCCCGGGCTGCGGCATGGGTGACGTGATCGCCGCCGATGCGCGCAACAAGATCCTCGGCGCCCCGCAGATCAGCCAGGTCCATACCGAGATCGTGTTCGATCCCCCCTGGAGTCGTGAGATGATGAGCGACGAGGCGAAGCTGGAACTGGGGATGTTCTAGCGGTTGCGCCGGGGAGATCCATGCGCCTGCCATTCTGGACGCTCTGCAAGGGAGTACTGATGACGCTGGGAGCGCTCGCGCTCCTGGTGGGGCTGCTATTCGTGCTGGCCAACGTCTTCGTGCTGGGCCGTACCGTGGGGCGCATCGAGCCGGTTTCCGGGCAGTGCGCCCGCGAGCCGGTGGGCATCGTCTTCGGCACCTCCCACTGGACCCGCAGCGGTAGCCGCAACCCCCACTTCGAGGGACGCATGGAGGCTGCCGCCCGCCTGATCCAGCAGGGGCGGGTCGATCACCTGCTGATCTCGGGCGACAACAGCACCCGCTACTACAACGAGCCCGTCACCATGTGGCGCGACCTGCGTGGTCGTGACGTGCGCGACGTGGACATGACCCTGGACTACGCCGGCTTCAGCACCTTCGACACCCTGGCGCGGGCCCGGGACGTGTTCGGCGTGAAGCGTGCGCTGCTCATCACCCAGGCCTGGCACCTGCCCCGGGCGCTGTTCATCGGCGAGGCGCTGGGCCTGGAAGTGCGCGGCTGCGCGGCGCCGGAGCGTGCGGTGTCCGGACTCTGGCGACTCAGGCTTCGCGAGTGGGTGGCGCGGGTGGCCACCCTGGGAGATCTCTACGTGTGGGAGCGCGAGCCGCACTTCCTGGGGCCGCTCGAGCCGCTGGACATCACCCCGGCGGAGCGCGAACGGCTGCTGCTGCCGCCGGGGATGTTCAGCGTTTCTGGCGCTGCTTCTGCAGGCGATACAGCTCCCGGATCAGCGACCGACAGCCCTTCCAGCACTCCTCGATGACCGGCTCGAGCGGCTCCGGCA
>JAWWBV010000200.1:0-5273 GCA_033720795.1 Halomonas sp.
GGTCTGCAAGAACGGCCAGTACGAGATCGTCCAGGGCCTTCCGATCGACGAGTTCAGCCGCGGCCGCATGCAGGCGACCGAGACCGAGCTGCGCGAAGAGCGCGCCGCCGTCGAGCACCTGCTCGGCTAAGCCTCGCCGCTTCCGCGACACGAAAAACCCCGCCGGCCGGCGGGGTTGTTTGCGTCTGGACCTCGCCTCGGCGAGCGAGGCGAGCGGCTCAGTCGCGCAGGCTCGGGTCGGGGTCTACCGCCACCGGGTGGTCGACCTCCTCGAGCAGCGCCAGGTCGTTGTGGGAATCGCTGTAGAACCAGCTGCCGTCCAGGGTCAGGTCGTTGTCGGCGAGCCACGCCTCGAGGCGCTTCACCTTGCCCTCCCGGTAGCTCGGGATGCCCAGCGCGCGACCGGTGTAGCGGCCGTCGACCATCTCGGGCTCCACGGCGATCAGCTCGTCGATGCCCAGGCGCTCGGCGATGGGGCCGGTGATGAAGCGGTTGGTGGCGGTGATGATCATCAGGGTGTCGCCGCGCGAGCGGTGGCGCGCCACCAGCTCCTCGCCCCGGGCCAGGATATGTGGCTCGATCTTGCTGGCCATGAACTGCTGGTGCCAGGCGGCGAGCTGCTCCGGCGTATGCTCCGCCAGCGGCTGCAGGGCCACCTCGAGGAAGGCCTGCATGTCCAGGGTGCCCGCCTCGTAGTCGGCCATGAAGCGGTCGTTGGCCTCGCGGTAGGCGACCGGGTCGACGGCGCCCTGTTCCAGCAGGAACTCGCCCCAGGCATGGTCGCTGTCGATCGACAGCAGCGTGTTGTCCAGGTCGAAGATGGCCAGGCTCACTGCGTTCCCCTCGGGTGTCGTTGATGTGGATGGACGCGCGCGCGGCGGTCACGGCAAGGCCATCGATTATGGCAGAAGCGATGACCCGCTTCGAGCGCCTGAGCCGAGCGGGAGGGCCGCGCGTTGGCCGCTTGCCGACGCCTTGTATTGATGCGCTTTGTAGCCTTGTGGAAGAATGGCTCCAATACTGAAACTATAAGGTGAAGTCCGTGATCGACGCTGACGGCTTTCGCCCCAATGTTGGTATCATCATCGCCAACGAGATGGGGCAGCTGCTTTGGGCGCGTCGGGTAGGGCAAAACGCGTGGCAGTTTCCCCAGGGAGGCATCAAGGCTAACGAGACTCCGCAACAGGCACTTTTTCGTGAGCTCCACGAGGAGATCGGCCTCACCGCCGAGGATGTCGAGATCCTTGCCTGCACCCGGGGCTGGCTGCGCTATCGCCTGCCGCGACGCATGGTGCGTACCCACTCCCGGCCGGTGTGCATCGGCCAGAAACAGAAGTGGTTCCTGCTGCGGATTCGCTGTCAGGAGAGCCGGATCTGCATGGACCTGTCCGGCAAGCCGGAGTTCGACGGCTGGCGCTGGGTCAGCTACTGGTACCCCCTGGGACAGGTGGTGCCGTTCAAGCGAGAGGTCTATCGCCGCGCCCTGCGTGAGCTGTCCCCCCGGGCACAGCGGCTGGCCCTGGGTCATGGATGAGCCGATGGCCTGACGGCCATTTCCTCAGCGAGGCGAGAGACAACCACAATGGAAAAGAAGACGCCCATGCTCGAGGTGTTGCGACGCATCATTCAGGAGGTCAACGGGGCCCGCAACCTGGACGCGGCACTGGCCACCATGGTGCGACGCATTCGCAAGGCGATGCGCACCGACGTCTGCTCCTTCTACCTCTTCGATCCCGCCATCGATCGCCTGGTGCTGATGGAGACCATCGGCCTGCGCGCCCAGGCGGTGGGGCGCGTGAGCCTGGAGGTGGGGGAGGGCCTGGTGGGCCTGGTGGCCAAGCGCGAGGAGCCGCTCAACCTGGAAGATGCCCAGGCCCATCCGCAGTTCCGCTACTTCGAGGCCACCGGCGAGGAGCGCTACTCGAGCTTTCTCGGCGTGCCGATCATCCACCAGCGCCGCATGCTCGGCGTGCTGGTGGTGCAGCAGTCCGAGAAGCGTCGCTTCGACGAGGAGGACGAGGCCTTCCTGGTCACCATGGCCGCCCAGCTGGCCGGCGTGCTGGCCCACGCCCTGGCGACCGGCGGGCTCAATCGGCCGAGTATCCCGGGGGGGCAGGCCCGCTTCACCGGCGTGGCGGCCTCGCCCGGCATGGCCATCGGCGAGGCGGTGGTGATCGCCGCGCCGGCCGACCTCAACAGCGTGCCGGACCTGATCCCCACCGACGTCGAGTACGAGATCGCGCGCCTCAAGGAGGCCATCGGTCGAGTTCGCGACGAGATCCGCGCCGCCGGCGAGCGCCTGGCGAGCCGCATCTCCGCCCAGGAGCTGGCACTGTTCGACGTCTACCAGCAGATGCTCGGCGAGGCGGCGCTCTCCCAGGAGGTCGAGAAGCGCATCCGCGAAGGCCAGTGGGCGCCCGGCGCGCTGGCCGACGTGGTGCGTCGCCATGTGCAGTACCTGGAGCGGGTCGACGACAACTACCTGCGCGAGCGTGCCGCCGACGTCCGCGACCTGGGCCGACGCGTGCTGGCCCACCTGCAGGAGGAGACGCCCCAGACCCCGGAGGTCTACCCCGAGAGCACCATCCTGGTGGGCGACGAGATCAGCGTGGCGATGCTGGGTGAGGTGCCCCGCGACAAGCTCGCCGGGCTGGTCTCGGTGCGCGGCTCCAGCACCTCCCACGTGGCCATCGTCGCCCGGGCCATGGGCATTCCCACGGTGCTGGGCATGGTTGACCTGCCGCTGCCGCGCCTCGGCGGTAACCGGGTGGTGCTGGATGGCCATCGCGGGCGCCTCTTCGTGCACCCCTCGCCGGAGCTCGAGAGCCATTACCAGAGCCTGATCGAGGAGGAGCGGGCGCTGATGGCGGTGCTGGAGCACGAGCAGGACCTGCCCAGCCGCACCTCGGACGGCCACGACATGCCGCTGATGGTCAATACCGGCCTGGCGGTGGATACCGTGGCGTCACTCAAGTCGCGGATCGGCGGCGTCGGACTCTACCGCACCGAAGTGCCCTTCATGATCACCGAGCGCTTTCCCGGCGAGCAGGAGCAGACCCGCCTCTACCGCGACCAGCTCGAGAGCTTCGCGCCGCTGCCGGTGGTGATGCGCACCCTCGATATCGGCGGCGACAAGGATCTACCCTACTTCCCCATCGAGGAGGCCAATCCCTTCCTCGGCTGGCGCGGCATCCGGGTCACCCTCGACCATCCCGAGGTGCTGATGGTGCAGCTGCGCGCCATGCTGCGCGCCTCCCAGGGGCTCGACAACCTCCAGGTGCTGCTGCCCATGGTCACCAACGTCGACGAGGTCGACGACGCGCTGCGCCTGCTCGATCGCGCCATCGTCGAACTCGGCGAGGAGGGGGTGCCGGTGAACCGGCCCAAGGTGGGCGTGATGCTGGAGGTGCCGGCGACCCTCTACCAGCTCGATGCCCTGGCCCGGCGTGTGGATTTCTTCTCGGTGGGCAGCAACGACCTGACCCAGTATCTGCTGGCCGTGGATCGCAACAACCCGCGGGTCGCCGACCTCTACGATGCCTGCCACCCCGCCGTGCTCTCGGCCATGGCCCGGCTCGCCGAGGATGCCCGTCGCCTGGACATGCCCACCTCGGTGTGCGGCGAGATGGCCGGGGACCCCGCCGGGGCGCTGCTGCTGATGGGCATGGGCTTCACGACGCTGTCGATGAACGCGCCGAGCCTGCCGCGGGTGAGGGCGGCGATTCGTCGGGTGAGCCTCGCGAGCGCCCGGGAACTGGTCGAGGAGACCCTGCGGCTCGATTCGCCCCACGCCGTGCGTCAGCACCTGGAGGCCCGCCTGGGCGAGTGGCAGCTGGCGCACCTGCTGCCGCCCAAGGACTGAGCGGGATCGAGCCCTTCGCTTCGGCCCTCCGGGAAGCGCGCATGGCGGCGCCCGGCCGGGCCGAGCCGGGAAATGAAGGGGCTACCGCGGGTGCAGCGTCAGCCGCTCGACGTTCTCCCCCAGCCGGATGCCCAGTGGCCCGAAGCGCCATTCACCGATCTCGATGACGCCGTCGGCCTGCCAGCTGAGCCAGCTGGTGGCGCGGGTGCCGTAGTCACGGCCGACGATGAAGCACGACGACAGCTGGCGCTCGCGCTCGAGGCCCACGCCGGTCTCCGGCAGGGCGTCGTCATCGGCGGGTCGGGCATCGGCGAGCACGCTCAGCGCATCCTCGGGAAAGCGGCCGTGGTGCAGGCCGCGACCGAGCCCCTGGCGGGCGGCGATCAGCTTGGGCCAGGGCGTGTCCAGGCTGGCATTGGAGAGGCCGTGCAGGCCGGGCGGCACGCGCCGGAGGCGAAGGGCGTCGAGGCCGCGGTGCAGGTGCCACAGCGTATCCCCGTCGCCCACCAGCAGGTTGAAGCCGGCATAGGCGCGGGCCTCGCCGCCCGCCAGCCGATCGAGCCAGGCCGTCAGGTCGTCGCGCTCCAGGGCCTCACGCACCAGCCCGCCGCGGCTCGGGGCGCCCGAGGGCACCGTCAGGCGAGGGTCGCGGACATTGGTCACGGCGGCGAAGCGGCCGCGGCGGTGCACGGCCAGCCAGCTGCCGCCGGCCTCCAGGTCGCGGCCACCGACGATCTCGGGGGCCTCCTCCCAGGCGCCGAGCGGCGCCGTCGGACGCGCATGGAACTCGTCACGGTTGGCGATCAGGCGCAGCGGGCAGGCGCTGCCGGGTCGGTGGTCGAAGGCAATCAGGCACATCGAGCCAGCTTAGCGGGCCGTCGAGCCGGGGGGAAGGCGCCGTCATGACAGCTAGGGCCGGGCCGCGTACACTCTTTCGCACATCGTGCGTGCACAGGGATGACAATGCAGGACGATATCCGCATGGACCGCTTCTGGTCGCGCCTGGTATGGCCGATTCTCTGGCCATTGCTGCTGGTTCAGCTGGCCCTGGTGATGCTCTGCCTGATGGTCGGCCTGCTGCTGTGGTGGATGGTGCCGGCCCACGCCTCCTGGCACACCGCCTTCTGGCTGCCGGTGGCGCTGCTGCTGGGCAGCAGTCTCAACGTGGCGGTGTTCCTGACGCTACTGCGCCAGCGCCTGCGCGGCATCCAGCGCGAGGTGAACGAGGCCCTGGCCGGCGTCGAGGCCTTACTGGCACGCCACCACCGGCCCCTGCGTCAGGACCTGCCGCTCTCGCAGCGCCTCATGACCCTGGCGAGCGCCTGCGAGGAGCTGGTGGACGGCTGGCGGAGCGACCTCGGCCAGAGCCACGCCACCGAGCGGCGTCTGATCGACGACCTCGAGGCCTTCA
>JAWWBV010000201.1:0-5216 GCA_033720795.1 Halomonas sp.
GTCCTGATTCCACTGGACCATCAACAGGTAGGCGAGTACCGCCAGGGGAATCAGCAGGAGTAGTCGTTTTACGTCCATGAGGGGTCTGCCCGATGGGTAGTGAACATTCCGATGGCGCAACGCAGGTCGCACACCCGAGATACACGAAAGCCTGCCGAAGGCAGGCTGGGAAACGCACGCTGGTCGTCGGCATCCGACGCGTCGGCGCGGAGAGGCGCGGCAAAGAGCGGGGTGATAATGCTCATGCAGGCTCCGGGATGCGCTGGCGCTTGGGGCCGGTCATCATGTGCGATGCGTGTCTTCGCTCCGCTTCCCGTGTCGCTCCGGCTCGCGGGCGGACTTGCTCGCCTCGCGCTCGAGGCGGCGCCACATGCCCTGGAGCTGGCGTTGCACGGTGGCGTTGTCCAGCTCGTGGACTCCCCGTCTGGCCAGTACCACGATATCCACGGCGGGAAGGCGTTGCTGCTGCAGCCGGATGGAGTCACGCACGATGCGCTTGAGGCGGTTACGATCGACGGCCCGGCGCACGTTCTTCTTGCTGAAGATCAGGCCGAGACGCGGGTGGCCGAGCGCGTTGGGCGAGGCCAGAGCCATCAACCCCCTGCCATGGACCTTGAAGGCTGCCGTTTCGAAGACACGACGATAGTCCCCGGCAGTCAGCAGTCTCAGCTGCCGGGGATAGCCCTGATCTGACACGCGAGGGCCGCGATCAGGCGCTCAGGCGCTTGCGGCCCTTGGCGCGACGGCGGGCCAGCACGGCGCGACCGTTCTTGGTGGCCATGCGAGCACGGAAGCCGTGCGCGCGCTTGCGCTTGAGGACGCTGGGTTGAAAAGTACGTTTCATAACTCGTTATTCCCACGTGGTTTTCTGAATGACTGGATCACTCGTAGAGATCCGGATGCCGCAGGCGGATCCGGGGGTATTCGACTCAAGACCGGAAATTGTAGTGATTCCAGCCCTGCGGTGCAATTCTTACCTGCATTTTGCGCCGCCTCGAGCCCCCTGCTGGCGGGGCTTTGCGCGTGATTCCTCGACCGCGTTCCACCGCCCCGTGCTCCCGCCGGCATGCGGTAACGCCTCAGCCCTGTGGTCACTCCTGGGGACGGATATTGTGAATAACTCGTTTTATCTCTTATTTATCAATGCATTGAGGCGCAATGTCTGCTGTGGGTAAAGTGGGGATGAGGTGGGGGTGAGATGGCGAGCCCCGCCGCGATGCCGTCCTGTCGGGCGTGGCTCGAAGGCCGGTAGTGTCTGAAGGGGGGGCTGGCTCGTTTCCAGCGTCCGGGCGGCAGTCGGCGCAGGGGGCGACCGGGTTTTCCACAGGGTGGCGCGTTAGGTCGGCCATGTGGATAACCCGTGGCCCGAACGATACAATAGGCGGTCGTTTTCTACGCAAAGGTGAGGTCGCGTGTCACTGGCTCTCTGGCAACAATGTCTGGATACCCTGCAGGATGAACTGAATTCACAGCAGTTCAATACCTGGATCCGTCCGCTGCAGGCGGAGGAAGGGGAGTCCAACCAGTTGCGCCTGCTGGCGCCGAACCGCTTCGTGCGCGACTGGGTCAGCGACAAGTATGCCAAGCGGATCAGCGAGCTGATGCGGGAGCTCTCGCCGGCCAAGCCGCCCAAGGTGGTTCTGACGGTGGGCAGCCGGCGCAGCGCGGCGCCGAACCCTCAGCCCCGAGAGCTCGGTAATCCGGTCTCGGCCGCGCCCCGGACGCCGTCGGCGCCCGCCGTCCAGGTGCCCCCCCGAGGCGACGTCGGCGATGAGCGCGAGATCGATCAGCTCCGCGAGGAGAGTGCCGGCCAGCGGCGTGGCGGTGAGCGCCAGGTGCAGGTGGAGGGCAGCCTCAAGCACAACAGCGGCCTCAATCCCAACTTCACCTTCGAGACCTTCGTCGAGGGCAAGTCCAACCAGCTGGCGCGCGCCGCCTCCCGCCAGGT
This sequence comes from Halomonas sp., assembly GCA_033720795.1. Taxonomy (GTDB): domain Bacteria; phylum Pseudomonadota; class Gammaproteobacteria; order Pseudomonadales; family Halomonadaceae; genus Halomonas. The sequence continues at coordinate 1,949 of JAWWBV010000201.1, forward strand.
CTCCGAGAACCCCGGCGGGGCGTACAACCCGCTGTTCCTCTATGGCGGGGTCGGCCTGGGTAAGACCCACCTGATGCATGCCGTCGGTAATGCCCTGGCGACCCGGCGGGAGAATGCCCGGGTGGTCTACCTGCATTCGGAACGCTTCGTGGCCGACATGGTGAAGGCGCTGCAGCTCAATGCCATCAACGACTTCAAGCGTTTCTACCGCAGCGTCGATGCCCTGCTGATCGACGACATCCAGTTCTTCGCCGGCAAGGAGCGCTCCCAGGAGGAGTTCTTCCACACCTTCAATGCGCTGCTCGAGGGCGGTCAGCAGATGATCCTGACATCCGATCGATATCCCAAGGAAATCAGTGGGGTAGAGGAGCGGTTGAAGTCTCGATTCGGCTGGGGGCTGACGGTGGCCATCGAGCCGCCGGAGCTCGAGACGCGCGTGGCCATCCTGATGAAGAAGGCCGATCAGGCCAAGGTCGACCTGCCTCATGATGCCGCCTTCTTCATCGCTCAGAAGATCCGCTCCAACGTCCGTGAGCTGGAGGGTGCGCTGAAGAAGGTGATCGCCGACTCCCACTTCATGGGCAAGACGATCACCCAGGACTTCATCCGCGAGTCGCTCAAGGACCTGCTGGCGCTGCAGGACAAGCAGGTCGGGGTGGATAACATCCAGCGTACCGTGGCCGAGTATTACAAGATCAAGCTCTCCGATCTGCTCTCCAAGCGGCGCTCACGCTCGGTGGCTCGCCCGCGCCAGGTGGCCATGGCGCTGGCCAAGGAGCTGACCAACCATAGCCTGCCCGAGATCGGCGACGCCTTCGGCGGCCGCGATCACACCACGGTGCTGCATGCCTGCCGCAAGGTGAAATCGCTGCAGGAGGAGAGCGCGGACATCCGCGAGGACTACAAGAATCTGCTGAGGCTGTTGACCAGCTGAACGGAACACCAGCGGTCGGGACGCCGGCCTCAATCCCTCCAGGACAAGTAGTGGAGTCGACATGAAATTTTCCATCTCCCGAGAAGCGCTGCTGCGCCCGCTGACGCTGGTTGCCGGCGTGGTGGAGCGGCGTCAGACCCTGCCCGTACTCTCCAACGTGTTGATTCAGGTCGACCAGGATCAGGTGTCGCTGACCGGCACCGACCTCGAGGTCGAGCTGATCGGGCGCACCGTGGCCAGCCACGTGGAGGAGCCAGGGTCCGCGACCGTGCCGGCCCGCAAGCTGATGGATATCTGCAAGTCGTTGCCCGATCAGTCGGAGATCCAGCTGACCCTCGAAGAGGGCCGGGCCGTGCTGCGCAGCGGTCGCTCGCGCTTCACGCTCTCGACCCTGCCGGTGGCCGAGTTTCCGAACATCGAGGATGACCAGGGCAACGTGGAGCTGAGCCTGCCGCGGGGCACGCTCAAGCACCTGATCGATGCCACCTCCTTCGCCATGGCCCAGCAGGACGTGCGCTACTACCTCAACGGCATGCTGCTCGAGATGGGGCCCAACCTGGTGCGCACCGTGGCGACCGATGGCCACCGCCTGGCCGTCTGCTCGCGCTCCGCCGATATCCAGGTGGAGCCCTCCCAGAAGCTGATCGTGCCGCGCAAGGGCATCATGGAGCTGGTGCGCCTGCTCGATGACGGCGAGGAACCGGTCAGCCTGACCCTCGGCGCCACCCACGTGCGGGCCCACACCGGCGACTTCACCTTCACCTCCAAGCTGGTGGACGGCAAGTTCCCCGACTACGAGCGGGTCGTGCCGCGCGGCGGCGACAAGGTCTTCATCGCCGATCGTGCCGAGCTGCGCCAGGTGCTGTCGCGCACCGCCATCCTCTCCAACGAGAAGTACCGCGGTGTACGCCTGCACCTCGAGGAGGGCAACCTGCGGGTCATGGCCAACAACCCCGAGCAGGAAGAGGCCGAGGAGAACGTGGCCATCGAATACAGCGGCCCGGCCATGGAGATCGGCTTCAACGTCGGCTATCTCGTCGACGTGCTCAGCGTACTGGACGAGGATCGCGTGCAGATGACCCTGGCCGATCCCAACAGCAGCGCGCTGATGGAAGAGCCCGGTGGCGGCGATGCCATGTACGTCGTCATGCCCATGCGCCTCTGAGACGCCGTCCGGCGGCACCCGACGCGGGTGCCGCCGACGCTGTCGAACCTCGCCAATGCCTCTCGATCGCCTTACCTTCCAGGGCCTGCGCAACCTGCAGGCCGTCGACGTCACGCCCGGTCCCCGTATCAACCTCATCACCGGATCCAACGGCAGCGGCAAGACCAGCCTGTTGGAGGGCATTCATGTCCTCGGCATGGGGCGCTCCTTCCGGTCGCGCCAGCTGCGCCACGCCATCGCCCATGAGTCCGAGGCCATGACGCTGCACGCGCGGCTGGCCGGACGGCTGGCCGGCGACCCGGCCGTGACCATCGGGGTGCGCCGCCATCGTGATGCCACGGAGCTCGAGATGCGCCTCTCCGGCGAGCGTCTCGACCGGGTCTCGCGGCTGGTGGAGACCCTTCCGCTGCAGCTGATCAACCCCGATGCCTTTCGCCTGCTGGAGGGCCCCCCGGCCGGTCGCCGCGAATTCCTGGACTGGGGTGTGTTTCACGTGAAACACGAGTTTCTCGACGCCTGGCGACGCTTCCGACGCGCGCTGAAACATCGGAATGCCCTTCTCAGGCATGGTAGAATATCGGATGCTTCACTGGATGCCTGGGAACAGGAACTGGTGCACTGGAGCGAGCTGCTGGACGGCATGCGCCGTGAATGGATCGAGGGGTTCCTGCCGGTGTTCGAGGACACCCTGCGGGAACTCATCACGCTGCCCGGCCTGGCCGTGCGCTACGCGCGGGGCTGGGACCGCAAGCGTGAGCTGAGCGACATCCTTCGCCAGGCACGCCACACCGACCACCAGATGGGCTTCACCCAGCAGGGGCCACAGCGCGCCGAACTGGGCATACGGCTCGGCAAGCGGCCAGCCGTGGAGGTGCTCTCCCGCGGCCAGCAGAAGCTGGTGGTGAGCGCCCTGAAGCTGGCTCAGGGGCGTCTGCTCGAGCAGCTGACCGGACAGACCTGCCTCTACCTGATCGATGACCTGCCTGCCGAGCTGGACAGCGCCCACCGGCGCGTCTTCTGCCAGTGGTTGGAGCGCATGCAGTGCCAGGTATTCATCACCAGCGTCGACCCCGATGCCCTGGCGGGCCTGTGGCAGGCGGACACCCAGTTGACGATGTTCCACGTGGAACATTCCGAATCAGGCCAGGGGCAGCTGCTGCCAATGGACA
>JAWWBV010000202.1:0-5214 GCA_033720795.1 Halomonas sp.
CGAACAGGATCGCCTGCATCAGCGGGCGGTGGTACTTCATCACCGGGCACTGGCCGGTATGGAAGCTGTGCGACTTGGCCCAGCCGAGGCCAAAGCGCATGCTCAAGGCTCCGTGCTTGGCGGCCTCATCTGCTGCGCCCGGATCTTCGGTCACGTAGAGGCCTGGAATGCCGATCTGGCCACCGGCGCGGGTCAGCGCCATCGCCGCGTTCAGCACCGTGGCCGGCGCTTCCTTGCCGTGGTTGCAGCCACAGGCGTGGGCCTCGAAGCCGACGCAGTCGACGAAGGCGTCGACCTCGCGCTCGCCGAGGATCACCTCGATCCGGTCGGCCATGTCGCCTTCCTGGGTCAGGTCGAGGGTCTCGCAACCGAAGCTGCGGGCCTGTACCAGGCGCTCCTCGATCATGTCGCCGACGATGACGCAGGCCGCCCCCAGCAGCTGGGCGGACACGGCCGCGGCGAGGCCGACCGGGCCGGCCCCGGCGATGTAGACGGTGGAGCCCGGGCCGACGCCGGCGGTGACGCAGCCGTGGAAGCCGGTGGGGAAGATGTCCGACAGCAGGGTCAGATCCTTGATCTTCTCCATGGCCTGGTCGGCATCCGGGAACTTCAGCAGGTTGAAGTCGGCGTAGGGGACCATGACGTACTCGGTCTGGCCGCCGACCCAGCCACCCATGTCGACGTAGCCATAGGCGGCGCCGGGACGCGACGGGTTGACGTTGAGGCAGATGCCGGTCTGGCCGGACTTGCAGTTGCGGCAGCGCCCGCAGGCGATGTTGAACGGCACCGAGACCAGATCCCCCGGGCTGAGGAATTCGACGTCGCGCCCGCACTCGACCACCAGGCCGGTGATCTCGTGGCCCAGCACCAGCCCGGACGGCGCGGTGGTGCGGCCCCGCACCATGTGCTGGTCGCTGCCGCAGATGTTGGTGGTGACGACCTTGAGGATCACGCCGTGTTCGCACTTGCGGTTGCCCAGGGCGAGTTCCGGATAGGCGATGGATTCGACGGCGACCTCTCCCGGGCCCTTGTAGACGACGCCGCGGTTGGCTGTGCTCATGGCTGGCTTCCTTCGATGTTGTTGTAGGGGGCGGGGCTGCGCCACCGCTCCCCGACGATAGCCCCTTCTCTCGGCCGGAATGTTCCGAGGGAGTCATCGCCATGCCAATTCGAGACATCGCCCCCGGCATGGTGGCGATGCGTATCTCGAGGTCGCTCTCGCGACAGCCCCCCCTGCCAGTCGCGCCAAGAATGTTCGCCGTCGCCTCCTGGTGATGCCACAACAACAACAGAGGACCTCGCATGACGCATGACGACGATCCCGTCCTGACCCCCGGGCAGGACAACAAGCAGATCCTGGGGCTGGATTTCCACAACCCCGTCTTTCCCCTCTCCGCCCTGGCCATCCTGGCCTTCATCCTCTACGCCCTGGTCTACCCCGACGCCGCCAACACTCAGCTGACCGCCGCCCGGACCTGGTCCATCGAGCACTTCGATTGGCTGTTCATGATCGCCGGCAACGTCTTCGTGATCCAGTGCCTGGCGCTGATCGTGATGCCCCTCGGGCGCATCCGCCTGGGCGGCCCGGGCGCCCGGCCCGAGCACTCCACGGTCTCCTGGTTCAGCATGCTGTTCGCCGCCGGCATGGGCATCGGCCTGATGTTCTGGAGCGTGGCCGAGCCGGTGGCCTACTACACCGACTGGTACGGCACCCCGTTGAATGCCGCCGCCGGCACTCCTGAGGGCGCCCGCGCCGCCATGGGCGCGACCATGTTCCACTGGGGCCTGCATCCCTGGGCGATCTACGCCGTGGTCGGCCTGTCGCTGGCCTACTTCGCCTACAACCGCGGCCTGCCGCTGACCCTGCGCTCGGCCTTCACCCCGCTGCTCGGCGAGCGGGTGCGCGGGGGGTTCGGCCACGTGATCGATATCGTCGCGGTGCTCTCCACCATCTTCGGCCTGGCCACCTCGCTGGGCTTCGGCGCCTCCCAGGCCGCCGGCGGCCTCAACTACCTGTTCGACGTACCCAATACCCTGGGCACCCAGATCGCCATCATCGTGGGTGTCACCGCCGTGGCGCTGTTCTCGGTGTGGCGCGGGATCGACGGCGGCGTGAAGCTGTTCTCGAACATCAACATGGTGATCGCCCTGGCGCTGCTGCTGTTCGTGGTCCTCACCGGATCCACGCTGCTGTTCGTCAACGGCCTGTGGGACACCAGCCTGGCCTACCTGACCCATGTCCTGCCGCTGTCCAACTGGATCGGCCGAGAGGATACGACCTGGTACCACGGCTGGACGGTGTTCTACTGGGCCTGGTGGATCTCCTGGTCACCCTTCGTCGGCATGTTCATCGCCCGAGTGTCTCGTGGGCGCACCGTGCGCGAGTTCCTGATGGCGGTGCTGCTGGTGCCCACCCTGGTCACCATCGTGTGGATGACCGCCTTCGGCGGCAACGCCCTGGCGCAGTCCGCCGGCGGTGTCGGCGCCCTGGCCGACGGCCTCGGCGAGGTCTCGCTGGCGATGTTCCAGATGCTCGAGCACCTGCCGCTGACCACCGTCACCTCCACCATGGCCATCGTCCTGGTGCTGGTGTTCTTCATCACCTCCTCCGACTCCGGCTCCCTGGTGATCGACAACATCACCGCCGGGGGCAAGGTCGACGCCCCGCGCAGCCAGCGGGTCTTCTGGGCCTCCCTGGAAGGCGTGATCGCCGGCATCCTGCTCTACGGCGGCGGTGACAAGGCCCTCGGCGCCCTCCAGGCGGGGGCCGTGGCCACCGGCCTGCCGTTCACCTTCATCCTGCTGGTGATGTGCGTGGGCCTGGTGAAGAGCCTGCGGGAGGAACATCGCAGCCTGGGGCTCGCCCCGGCCGCCTGATCCTGCCCGGCGCATGACACGACGACCCCGGCCCGTGCCGGGGTCGTCGCTTGCCGTCCACCTTGATGCCCCGGCCCCCGGCAAGATCCCCCGGGGCTCGACCATGCGGAGTGAGACGGGCATTCTTGTGAGTGTTCATCCGGGCCTCCTGGAGAGGTTGGTTGGTTCGCATCTCCAGTCTTCCGGGTAGGCTCCGGATGAACAACCGAGAGATCACACCTAGGTATCTCCTCTATCGGCTTGTCCCCAGCGCCTCTTGATTCCGGTATCTGCGATAGCCCTGGCCAGGCCCCAGTGGACCTGGATACCTCCCTGATGGGCTTCACCGATGCCAGCCCGCGGATCATGCTAGACGGTAACGCCGTGGCCCCAGACGCGAAAGCCCCGGCACCAGGCCGGGGCTTTGCGTTGCGATACTGGACGGCGAGCACCTAGCGCAGCACGCCTTCCTCCTTCAATAGCTTGAAGATGGCCTCGGCCCCCTCCTCCGGGGTGACCTCGGTGAGCACCTGCCCGCCACCGCCCTCGGCCTTGGCCGCGGCGGCCTTGAAGCGGTCCCGGGCCGAGGCGGCCTTGACGATCTTCAGGCGCTTGGGCCGCTTGCGCGCCGGCCGGGCCTGCCACTGGGCCAGGTCGGCATCCTCCCGCACCGGGGCCGCCTGCACCACCAGGCGACCACGCCGGGCCGGGCCATAGGCACTCTGGCGTGGGGCCGGGGCCGCCGCGTCGACGGTGACGATGGCCGGCAGGCGCACCTGGAGCCGGCGACGCTGGCCCCGGGGCAGGGCCTGCAGCAGCGTGGCGACACCGTCCGTAACGTCTTCCACGGCCGCCAGGCCACTGACCACTGGCCAGCCCAGGCGCTCGGCGAGCAGATAGGGCAGCAGGCCCGATCCCTCGCCCTGCTCGGCCCGCTCGCCGGCGATCACCAGCTGCGGCCCCGACGCCTCGAGGGCCTCGGCCAGGGCGGGCAGCACGTCGGCCCCGGCGGGCTGCTCGAGCAGCGAGAGGGACTCGAAGCCCATGCCCAGGTAGCCCCGCAGGGCCGCCTCACTGCCCTCGTCGAGACGACCGGCATGCAGCAGCTCGACCGCGGCGCCGGTCAGGGTATGCGAAAGCTCCACCCCGCGGGCGTCCTGGTCGGCGCGCCGGCCGCGTCCGGTCAGCGGATGGCGCCCCACGGAGACCAGCACGGTCACCGCGAGGGGGGCATCATGATGAGATTCAGGCCGCATTGCGCTTCTCCTCCCGTGACTGCTCCACCAGGGCGACCAGGGCCTCGAGCACCCTGGCCGAATCGCCGATCACCGCCAGGTCGGCGCGCTTGATCATGTCGCAGACGGGATCCATGTTGATGGCCACCACCTTGTCGCAGGTCTGGATGCCCTGCAGGTGCTGGATGGCCCCGCTGATGCCCACCGCCACGTAGACCCGGGCGGTGACCCAGGTCCCGGTGGCCCCGACCTGCCGGTCGCGGGCCATGAAGCCATCGTCCACGGCCACCCGGGAGGCCCCCTCCGTCGCCCCGAGCACCTCGGCGGCATGATGGAAGCCCTCCCAGTCACGCACGCCGTTGCCGGCGGAGAGGATGAACTCGGCCTCGGAAAGTGCCACCCCGGCGGGGTCGACCGCCACCTGGCCGAGGTCCTGGATGCGCGAGAGCTGGATGGGCAGGGTCTCGGGCAGCGCCAGGGGCTCGGCGGCATGGCGCGTGTCGCTGACCGGTTCGGCACACTCGGCCAGGGCCAGCACCAGGCGGGGCATGGCACGCTGGAAATCCAGGGTGCCCGCCGCCCCGCGGGCGATGCAGCGCCAGCCCAGGGGCGCCTCGCCGTCGGCCTCGAGCTGCCAGACACCGGTGGCCGGGCGCTCGCCGAGCCGGGCCGCCAGGCGCCGTCCCAGATCGGCGCCGCCCAGCTTGGAATCCGGCAGCAGCCAGTGCCGCGGGCTCCAGGCCCGGTCCAGGGCGACCAGGGCGCCGAGGCGGGCCTCGGGAGCGAAGCCGTCGATCTCGGGCCCGGTGAGGTGCAGCAGACGGTCGACGCCGGCCCCCTCGAAGTCGTCCTCCTTGTGCTCACCGAAGACCACGGCCAGCACCGCCCCGCGAGCCGCCGGATCGGCATCGGCCAGCTGGCGCGCCAGCCCCAGCAGGTCGCGATCGTGACCGGTCAGGCGACCGCCCGCCATGTCCGGCACCACGGCCACCAGGAAGGCCGGCGCCGCGATCTCGACCCGCGGCTTGCTGGCGGCGGCCGAGGCCCGTGCCCCACCCGCGCCATGGCCCTGCTGGGCCCCGCTGCGGTCGATGCGCTTCACGCCATTGGGCCCGATGAAGCC
>JAWWBV010000203.1:0-5207 GCA_033720795.1 Halomonas sp.
ATCTCGTAGCCGGCATCGGCGTGGCGCATGACGCCGGTGCCCGGGTCGTTGCGCAGCACCCGGCCCAGGCGAGCGTGGGCGTCGTCGGTGCCGTCGGCGACGATCACCACGCCGGCGTGCTGGGAGTAGCCCATGCCCACGCCGCCGCCGTGGTGCAGCGACACCCAGGTGGCGCCGCCGGCGGTGTTGAGCAGGGCATTCAGCAGCGGCCAGTCGGAGACGGCGTCGGAGCCGTCCATCATCGCCTCGGTCTCGCGGTTGGGGCTCGCCACCGAGCCGGAATCCAGGTGGTCGCGTCCGATCACGATCGGCGCCATGAGCTCGCCGCTGGCGACCATCTCGTTGAAGGCCTGGCCGAGGCGGGCGCGGTCCTTGAGACCGACCCAGCAGATGCGCGCCGGCAGGCCCTGGAAGCTGATGCGCTCGCGCGCCATGTCGAGCCAGTTGTGCAGGTGCGGGTCGTCGGGGATCAGCTCCTTGACCTTCCGGTCGGTCTTGTAGATGTCCTCGGGGTCGCCGGAGAGCGCCGCCCAGCGGAAGGGGCCGATGCCCTGGCAGAACAGCGGGCGGATGTAGGCCGGCACGAAACCGGGGAAGTCGAAGGCGTGCTCTACGCCCTCCTCGAGAGCCATCTGGCGGATGTTGTTGCCGTAGTCGAAGGTCGGGATGCCCTGCTTCTGGAAGTCGAGCATCGCCTGGACGTGCACCGCCATGGAGCGCTTGGCGGCCTTGACCACCGCCTCGGGCTCGGCCTCGCCGCGGGCCACGTAGTCGTCCCAGCTCCAGCCGCTCGGCAGGTAGCCGTGCAGGGGGTCGTGGGCGCTGGTCTGGTCGGTGACCATGTCGGGCCTGACCCCACGCCTGACCAGTTCCGGCAGCACGTCGGCGGCATTGGCGCACAGGCCGATGGAGATCGCCTGGCCGGCGGCGGTGTAGCGCTCGAGGCGTTTGAGTGCATCGTCCAGGTCCGTGGCCTGCTCGTCCAGGTAGCGGGTGCGCAGGCGGAAGTCGAGGCGCGACTGCTGGCACTCGACGGTCAGTGAGCAGGCGCCGGCCAGGGTGGCGGCCAGCGGCTGGGCGCCGCCCATGCCGCCGAGGCCGGCGGTGAGGATCCAGCGGCCGGTGAGCTCGCCGTCGTAGTGCTGGCGGCCGGCCTCCACGAAGGTCTCGTAGGTGCCCTGGACGATGCCCTGGGAGCCGATATAGATCCACGAGCCGGCGGTCATCTGGCCGTACATCATCAGGCCCTTGCGATCCAGCTCGTTGAAGTGCTCCCAGTTGGCCCAGGCCGGCACCAGGTTGGAGTTGGCGATCAGCACGCGCGGCGCATCCTTGTGGGTCTCGAACACGCCCACCGGCTTGCCGGACTGCACCAGCAGGGTCTGGGTATCCTCCAGGCGCCGCAGGGTCTCGACGATCCTGTCATAGCACTGCCAGTCGCGGGCGGCACGGCCGATGCCGCCATACACCACCAGGTCCTCGGGGCGCTCGGCGACGTCGGGGTGCAGGTTGTTCATCAGCATGCGCAGCGGGGCCTCGGTGAGCCAGCTCTTGCAGCTGCGCTCGGGGCCGGTGGGGGCGGCGATCTGGCGGGAGGGGGCGTGACGCTTGTCTTGCTGGGTCATGGCGTATGGCCTCTGGAATCTCGATGGATTGTCGTGGTCGTGGAGCCGGCGGCGCTCAGTCACTCAGGGTCAACAGATGCACCAGGCGAGCCGCCGCCCTGGCGGTGCGGCCGTCGATATCGCAGCCGGGGTTGAGCTCCGCCAGGTCGGCCAGGCGCAGCTTGCCGCTATCTCGCATGCCCTCGATCAGCGGCTCGATCAGGGCGAGCGACACGCCGCGAGCGGCCGGGGCGCTTACCCCGGGGGCCTCGGCGGCAGGCAGCACGTCCAGGTCGATGGTCAGGTAGAGGTGGTCGCAGTCGCGGAGGAAGTCCGCCAGGTCCTGCTCGATGTCGGTCAGACGAGGGGCGGTGATGTCTCGCTCCTCTCGCACCATCACGCCAAGCTCGCCGGCACGATCGAACAACGCTCGCGTATTGGCGGCACGGCTCACCCCCAGACAGGCATAGCGGAATGGCCAGCCGCGCTGAACACAGTCTTCAGCGATCTGGGCAAAGGGCGTGCCCGAAGAGCGCACGTACCAGGGGTCACGCAGATCGAAATGGGCATCCAGGTTGACGATGCCGATACGCGCTGCCGTCTCGCCGCGAGCCGTCAGGTGCTGGGCGAGCCCCGACCAGCTGGCGTAGGCCACCTCATGACCGCCGCCCAGCACGATGGGCAGGTGCCCCTCGTCCAGCAGCGGGGCGAGTCGGTCGGCCAGCGCCTGCTGGGCGTCTTCCATGGCGTCGCCTTCACAGCGCACGTCACCGGCGTCATAGACGGGCCCCTGTCGGTGCCAGGCCAGCGGCGCCAGGGCACGGCGCAACGCGGCAGGTCCCTCGGCGGCGCCCACACGCCCCTGATTGCGCGCCACGCCGGCATCGCAGGCGAAGCCCAGCAGCGCACAGCCGGGGGGACCGCCCTCGGCCAGCGGCTGAATCTTCTGGTGCCAGCGCTCGCTATCGGGCTCGGGATCGGTGCGCCCCTGCCACAAGGTGCGGTCGAAATCCTGGTGAAGCGACGTATCAGACGGCATGGGTCAGCTCCCCCTGAAACAGGCGATGACGCAGGCGACCGGGCTGGACGGCATAGGCCAGGGCGGCCGGGGTGTCGATATTCCAGACACACAGGTCGGCGAGGGCCCCTTCCCGGATCCGCCCCACTCCCCTGAGTCCGAGGGCAGTCGCGCCATTCGCGGTCATGCCGGCCAGTGCCTCCTGGGGCGTGAGGCGGAACAGGGTGCAGGCCAGGTTCAACATCAGGGTCGGCATGAACAGCGGCGAGCTGCCCGGGTTGGCGTCGGTGGCCACGGCCATGGGCACGCCCGCCTCGCGGAGTGCCGCGATGGGCGGCGGTTGCGTCTCGCGCAGGGTATGGAAGGCGCCGGGCAGGATCACCGCGACACTGCCGGCCTTGCGCATGGCGGAGATGCCGGCCTCATCGAGGTACTCGATGTGATCGGCGGAGAGTGCCCCGTGACGGGCCGCCATGGCGGTGCCGCCGAGGTTGGAAAGCTGCTCGGCGTGGGCCTTGATCGGCAGGCCATAGGCCTCGGCGGCCTCGAAGACCCGCTCGCACTGCGCCACCGAGAAGGCGATCTTCTCGCAGAAGACATCGACGGCATCGGCGAGGCCTTCCCTGGCGGCCGCCGGGACCATCTCCTGGCACACCAGGTCGATATAGCCGTCGCTGTCATCCTCGAACTCCGGCGGCAGCGCATGGGCACCCAGCAGCGTCGTCACCACATGCACGGGGAGCGCCTCGCCGAGACGGCGCGCCACCCGCAGCATCTTCAGCTCGTCCTCTACCGTCAGGCCGTAGCCGGACTTGATCTCCACGGTGGTGACACCGTCGGCAATCAGTGCCTCGAGGCGCGGCCTGGCCAACTCGAACAGTTCGTTCTCGCTGGCTTCCCGGGTGGCCGTCACGGTGCTCAGGATGCCGCCACCACGCCGGGCGATCGCCTCGTAGCCGACCCCTTCCAGGCGCGCCTCGAACTCGTCGGCGCGGGAGCCGCCAAACACCAGGTGGGTATGGCAATCCACCAGGCCGGGGGTCATCACGCCGCCGCGTCCCATGTCATGGCAACCTTCCGCCAGCCCTTCATCGAATTCCCGCATCGACACCAGCGACGCGACCCGCCCCCCTTCGGTGATCACGGCCATGGGCTCGGGCAGGGTGCAGAGCCCATCGAAGACATTCATATCGCGCCATAGGCGACGCGCGGGGGGAGTAGTCGACATGGGGGCCTCCTCCGGGGTGGCTCAGCGGATGCAGGACTAATGTATATACAATTAAGCGCGACACCCTGGAGAGCGTCAAGCCGCCTTCGCGGGAAGACGCAGCCGGCAAGCAACACACCTCAAGAGACTTTTCATCGAATATATCTGTAAAAACAGAGAGATGTGAGGATACACGGCGGCATGCCTTAGCCGTTGGTGACAGAAGAATTAGACCAATGTCTAGTCCGAACGGCCATGCGAGGATCCGAGCTTGGCCTGCCTAATCGTATATACATGAGCGTTGCGGTAACCGCCCGGCTGCCACCACTCTTGCGGAGGGATGACAGTGCCGAGGCTGACGCGCCTGAAGCCGTGCCCAGCAAGCGGCTGAGCCCCGCCTGGGGGATCGGACTTGATGTGACCGAGAAGGCACCGAGCCTGCATCGCAGGATGGCGCTTCACTTCAAGGAAGGGCTGGTGATGGCGATCGGCATCCTGCCGTCGGTCTCGCCAACACAAGCGGCCGGGAATCCCCGGCCGTTTGTGTTGGTGAAGAATCGAGGGGCGCTCATTTCGCCTCGCGATGCATCGAAGAACGCAGCTTGTAGCGTTCTCCGGGATGGAGCAGTCGGGCATAGCTGATCAGCTGCTCCCCCGACCAGGTGCGTCGGATCATGCTCAGGCAGGGACTCGCCATATCGATGGCCAGCCACTCGGCCGCCTGATGGTCGGGCAGCACCGCCTCGACGATGTGCTCCACATCGCTAATGGGGCAGGCGGCCACCAGCACTTCGTTGGGCGTATAGCGGGAAAAGTCGGTGCCGAGATAGTCCGGGACCCAGCGCGGATTGACGAACCGCCTCTCGAGCTGGATGGGTATATCATTTTCGAGATGAAGGATCAGGGTGTGGAAAACCCGGCTGCTGAGCCGAACCCCGAGACGCAGCGCCACTTCATCATCGGCCTCGATCGCCTCGCAGGTCAGCACCTGGTTGCCATAGCGATGGCCCCGAGAGCGCACCTCCTCGGCGATGTTGTACACCTCGACCAGTGACGACTCCACCTTGCGATCGGTGACGAAGGTGCCCAGCCCCGACTGGCGTGTCAGATATCCCTTATGGACAAGGTCGCGGATCGCCTTGTTGGCGGTCATGCGGCTGACCCGGAAATCGCGGGCCAGCTGCTCCTCCGCGGGGATCTGATGGTGTGCCGGCCACTCCCCACTCTGGATCTTTTCCATTAGGTGCTGCTGGATCTGCTGATAAAGGGGAGTTGCGCTGGCCATGAGGCATCTTTCTCGCGAAGCTAATGTATATACAATATATTCTAGCACGGCAGTCTCAATGCCCAAGTACAACACGTGACCCATCAGGTACGG
>JAWWBV010000204.1:0-5177 GCA_033720795.1 Halomonas sp.
CGTCGGTCGACCAGGCCGTCTCCAGGGCGTGGCGCACCTGGTCGAAATCGAAGCCGCGGCCGGCCAGGAAGCGCTCGCGCCCGGGGCGCTCGCGGGGGGTATCGCCCGGCCCGGGAAAGCGCCGCGCCAGGGCCTCGCAGGCCAGGGCGAACCAGTCGCCCTCGCCGCGCCGGGCGGCCTCGTCGAAGGCGTGGCGGATCACCTCCCGATCGAGGCCGCGACGCTCCAGATCGAGGCGAATCTTCAGCGGCCCCTGGCCGCGCAGGATGCGCGAGCGCATAAAGCCCTCGGCGAAGCGCTCATCGGACTGCAGGCCCTGCTCGGCCAGGGCATCGAGGCTCTCGGCGATCGCCTCGGCCTCGTGGCCCTTCGCCGTCAGCCGCTCGACGAGCTCCTGACGCGAGTACTCGCGCCGGGCCAGCAGGCCAATGGCGTCGTGGCGGGGCGTCGTATCGCCGCCCCCGGCGGACCCGCCGCGCATGGCTTAGGCCCGGTCGTCGCCGCCGTCTTCAGCGGCCAGCGCGTCATCGGCGGTCTCTTCCTGCTTCGGCTCCACCGGGGTAAGCAGCTGAGCGCGGATCTGGCTCTCGATCTCTTCCATCACCGCCGGGTTGTCCTCGAGGAACTGAGCGGCGTTGGCCTTGCCCTGGCCGATCTTGTTGCCCTGGTAGCTGTACCAGGCGCCGGCCTTGTCGACCAGCTTGCACTGCACGCCGAGATCGACCACCTCGCCGGCGTGGTAGATCCCCTTGCCGTAGAGGATCTGGAACTCGGCCTGGCGGAACGGAGGCGCCACCTTGTTCTTCACCACCTTGACCCGGGTCTCGTTGCCGGTGACCTCGTCGCCCTGCTTGACCGAGCCGGTACGGCGGATGTCCAGACGCACGCTGGAGTAGAACTTCAGGGCGTTGCCGCCGGTGGTGGTCTCGGGGCTGCCGAACATCACGCCGATCTTCATGCGGATCTGGTTGATGAACACCACCATGCAGTTGGCGTTCTTGATGTTGCCGGTGATCTTGCGCAGCGCCTGGGACATCAGGCGCGCCTGCAGGCCGACGTGGGAGTCGCCCATCTCGCCCTCGATCTCGGCCCGGGGCGTCAGCGCCGCCACCGAATCGATGATGATCACGTCGACGCCGCCGGAGCGGACCAGCATGTCGCAGATCTCCAGCGCCTGCTCGCCGGTGTCCGGCTGGGAGACCAGCAGGTCATCGAGATTGACGCCGAGCTTCTCGGCATAGCTCGGATCCAGGGCGTGCTCGGCATCGATGAAGGCGCAGGTCTTGCCCTGCTTCTGGGCCTGGGCGATCACCGACAGGGTCAGGGTGGTCTTGCCCGAGGATTCCGGGCCGAAGATCTCGACCACCCGCCCCAGCGGCAGCCCGCCGATACCGAGCGCGATGTCCAGGCCCAGCGAGCCGGTGGAGACCGACGGCATCACCACGCGGGGCGCATCGCCCAGACGCATCACGGTGCCCTTGCCGAACTGGCGCTCGATCTGGGAGAGGGCGGCATTCAGCGCCTTGCTGCGGTTTTCGTCCTGAGCCATGAAGGAACTCCTGAGAGATAGCGATTGAAGATGACGACGGCGGCTAACCACTGTATGACTGCACAGTAGTATGGCGAAAAATTCCGACGCCGACCAGCGTCGTGAGCGGTGACGCGCGTCAGGGCAACGCCAGGCGCCGCACCAGGCCGACCAGCGCCTCGCGCACGGCCCGCTCGCGCACCGCGGCGCGATCGCCGGGGAAGCGATGGCACTCCGCCTCGGCCCGCTCGGCGCCGCCCCAGGCCAGCCAGACCGTCCCCACGGGCTTGTCGGCGCTGCCGCCGCCCGGGCCGGCCACCCCGCTGATCGCCACGCCGAGCGCCGCCCCGCTGTCGCGACAGGCGCCGATGACCATCGCCTCGACGACCTCGCGACTCACCGCGCCGTGCTCGGCCAGCAGCGCCTCGGGCACCCCGAGCAGGCGGGTCTTGGCGCCGTTGGCATAGGTCACGTAGCCGGTCTCGAACCACTCGGAGCTGCCGGCCACCTCGGTGATGGCGCTGGCCACCCCCCCGCCGGTACAGGACTCTGCCGTGGTCACGGTGATGCCTCGCGCACGACAGCGCTCGCCGAGTCGCTCGGCGAGGCGCCGCAGGTCCTGGCATTCGAGGGGCGTGTCGCTTGCGGCCATGGCCTTCCTCCCTGGGATGGTGGGGCGTCGGCGGCCTGACGTCGACCGTCCTTGGGCGTAGAATACTGGCTTTGCCCGAGACATGCATGGCGTGCCCGACGCCGGTCTCCCCGCCACCTGCCACCCTATTCCACAGGACGTCAAAGGAAGCCCATGTCACAGGCCAGCGCCCAGCATACCCCGATGATGAGCCAGTACCTGAAGATCAAGCGCGAGCACCCCGACGTGCTGCTCTTCTACCGCATGGGCGACTTCTACGAGCTGTTCTTCGACGACGCCCGGCGCGCCGCCGCCCTGCTCGACATCACCCTGACCCAGCGTGGCCAGTCGGCCGGCCAGCCGATCCCCATGGCCGGCGTGCCCTACCACAGCGCCGAGGGCTACCTGGCCCGCCTGGTGGCCGCCGGCGAGTCGGTGGCGATCTGCGAGCAGATCGGCGATCCGGCCACCAGCAAGGGGCCGGTGGAGCGGCGCGTGGTGCGCATCGTCACCCCCGGCACCCTCTACGACGAGGCGCTGCTGGATGCCCGCCGCGACAACCTGCTGGTGGCCATGGCGCCGCTCGGCGAGCGCTGGGGGCTCTCCTGGCTGGAGCTCTCCAGCGGGCGCTTCAGCGTGCTGGAGGTCGAGGGCGAGGGCGAGATGCTCGCCGAACTCCAGCGCCTCGACCCCGCCGAGCTGCTGGTCGCCGAGAGCCTGTCGCTGCCGCCGGCCCTGGCGGAGCGGCGCGGCCTGCGTCGCCAGAGCGACTGGCTGTTCGACCTCGAGAGCGCGACGCGCACCCTGTGCGACCAGTTCCAGGTCCAGGACCTGCGCGGCTTCGGCTGCGCCCACCTGGAGGCGGCCCTCACCGCCGCCGGGGTGCTGATCGACTACGCCCGGGACACCCAGCGCACCGCCCTGCCCCACGTCACCGCCATCGGCGTGGAGAGCCGCGACGACGCCGTGGTGATCGATGCGGCCAGCCGGCGCAACCTGGAGATCGACGTGAACCTCGGCGGCAGCACCGACAACACCCTGGCCAGCGTGCTCGACACCACCGCCACGGCCATGGGCTCGCGGCTGCTCAAGCGCTGGCTCAACCGCCCGCTGCGCGATCGCGCCCAGGTCGGCGCCCGTCAGGCGGCGGTGGGGCTGCTGCTCGACGACGAGGGCTTCGAGCCCCTGCGCGACTCGCTGAAGGCGATCGGCGACGTCGAGCGCATCCTCGCCCGAGTCGCCCTCTACAGCGCGCGGCCCCGGGACCTGGCGCGCCTGCGCGACGCCCTGGTCGCCCTGCCCGCCCTCGAGACCGAGCTTGCGTGCTACGCCGAGGGCACCACACTTGACGAGCTCAGGCGCCATATCCACCCCTATCCGGACCTCGCCGACACCCTGAGCCGCGCCCTGGTGGAGAACCCGCCGGTGGTGATCCGCGACGGCGGGGTGATCGCCGAGGGCTTCGACGCCGAGCTCGACGAGCACCGCGGGCTCGCCGAGCACGCCGGCGACTACCTGGTGGCCCTGGAGACCCGGGAGCGCGAGCGCACCGGGCTCGCCGGCCTCAAGGTCGGCTACAACCGGGTCCACGGCTACTACATCGAGATTCCCCGCGCCCAGGCCCGGGACGCCCCGGTGGACTACGTGCGCCGCCAGACCCTCAAGAACGCCGAGCGCTTCATCATCCCCGAGCTCAAGGAGTTCGAGGACAAGGCGCTCTCGGCCAAGTCCCGAGCGCTGGCCCGGGAGAAGCTGCTCTACGACGGCCTGCTCGACACCCTGAACGCCGAGCTCGCCACGCTGCAGGGCACCGGCCGGGCGCTGGCGGGGCTGGACGTGCTGTGCGCCTTCGCCGAGCGCGCCCGGGCCCTGGAATTCGTGCGCCCGTCCCTGCCCGAAGCGTCGGGCATCGATATCCGCGGCGGGCGCCACCCGGTGGTCGAGCGGGTCAGCGAGGCGCCCTTCGTGCCCAACGACCTGGTCATGGATGATGCCCGCAGGATGCTGGTGATCACCGGCCCCAACATGGGCGGCAAGTCGACCTACATGCGCCAGGCGGCGCTGATCACCCTGCTCGCCCACACCGGCAGCTTCGTGCCCGCGGATGCGGCCGCCATCGGCCCGGTGGACCGCATCTTCACCCGCATCGGCTCCTCGGACGACCTGGCCGGCGGGCGCTCCACCTTCATGGTCGAGATGACCGAGACCGCCAGCATCCTGCACAACGCCACCGACCAGAGCCTGGTGCTGATGGACGAGATCGGCCGGGGCACCAGTACCTTCGATGGCCTGTCGCTGGCCTGGGCCAGCGCCGAACACCTGACGCGCTCGCGGGCCTTCACCCTCTTCGCCACCCACTACTTCGAGATGACGGCCCTGCCCGAGCAGGCCGAGGGGGTGGCCAACGTGCACCTGACGGCCGCGGAGCACCGCGACGGCATCGTCTTCATGCACCGGGTGGAGGATGGCCCGGCCAGCCAGAGCTACGGCCTGCAGGTGGCCCAGCTCGCCGGCGTCCCCCAGGGGGTGATCGCCCGCGCCCGGGAGAAGCTGGCCACCCTCGAGCAGCAGGAGATCGACCAGGGCAGCCGGCTGCCGACGGCCGCTGCCAGCGACGAAGGCGCGACCGGCGCGCCCCGCCAGGCCGACCTCTTCGCCAGCACGCCCCATCCGCTGGTCGAGCAGCTGGGCGAACTGGACCCCGACGCGCTATCGCCGCGCCAGGCCCTGGAGCTGCTCTACCGCTGGAAAGAAACGCTGTGAATGGTCGACAATGGCGGCCCGGCGCGCTTGCGGGCGCCTCGTGCCGCGACTAGAATGGCCCGATCAAAAGACTTGAAATTATAAGAAATGATTTTCTTATAACCAAAATCGAATCATTGACTATCGGCCTCGCCCCGGCCGGAGAATGGGAGACTGGCATGACATTCGTCGTCACCGAGAACTGCATCAAGTGCAAGTACACCGACTGTGTCGAGGTCTGCCCGGTGGACTGCTTCTACGAGGGCCCCAATTTCC
>JAWWBV010000205.1:0-5162 GCA_033720795.1 Halomonas sp.
CCTCGTACGCTCGCCGCCGCGCTCCGCCAGCAGCACGGTGAGGGACAGCGTCAGCAGCACCCAGGGGCTGATCGCCGCGAGGGCCGGAGCCTCGGTGACGCCGCGCGTAAGCATGACGAGCCCCACCACCAGCGCGGTACTGAGCAGGCCCGCCGAGAGCCACTGACCCCACGAGGGGCTGCGTCCGGGGGCGCGGCGGCGCAGCAGGTCCTGCTCGACCGCCTCGCCGGAGCCGAGGAAGGCGTAGGCCTTGTAGCAGGAGTGGGCGAGCAGGTGCAGCAGCGCCAGCTCCACCAGCCCCAGGGCGATCTCGACCAGCATCAGGCCCATCTGCGCGCTGGTCGACCAGGCCAGGCGCACCTTGATGCTGATGCGGGTCATCATCACCAGCGCCGACAGCACGCTGCCGAGGCCGGCGACGACGAGCACCAGCGCCTGGGCGGGCGCCGACTGCAGCAGCAGCGGCGAGAAGAGCAGCAGCAGGTAGCCGCCGAGGTTGATCACCCCGCCGTGCAGCGTCGCCGAGACCGGCGTGGGCGCCTCGACCACCTGGATCAGCCAGCCGTGCAGGGGCAGCTGGGCGCACTTGATCAGCGCCGCCAGGGCGAGCAGGCAGGCCGCCGCCTGCTCGGCGAGAGACAGGGCGACGTCATCCGAAGCCTGAATGTCACTATAGGCGCCGACGATGACGCTGATCCGCGCGCTGTCGTGGTGCAGGTAGAGCAGCACGAAGGCGGTCAGGGCGCAGAGCTCGGCGGCGCGGGCGAAGAGGAACTTCTTGTGGGCCGCCAGGGCGGCGCGGGGGCGGTCGGGATAGAACATCAGCAGCTGGTGCATGGCCAGGCTGATGGCGAACCAGGCGAGCAGGAAGAGCGCCAGGTGATCGCTCAGCACCGCCACGCTGACCGCCGCGAACACCGCCTGGACGAGCGCGACGAAGCGCCGCTGGCGGGGCTCGCCCTGCAGGTAGGTGGCGCTGTAGCGCACCACCACGAAGGCGATGAAGTTGGCGAGCAGCAGCATGATCAGCTGCAGCGGCGCGGTCCGCCAGCCGCCGTCGCCCGCCGGCAGCCACCCCGCCGCGCCGAGCGCCAGCAGCAGCGCCGAGACGCCGAGGCCGCCGAGCGTGGTGGCCTGGGCCGTGCGC
Source organism: Halomonas sp. (assembly GCA_033720795.1). Lineage (GTDB taxonomy): Bacteria > Pseudomonadota > Gammaproteobacteria > Pseudomonadales > Halomonadaceae > Halomonas. The sequence goes on from JAWWBV010000205.1 coordinate 1,148, forward strand.
CAGGCGCGCTCGCGGGGCTGGCGGGCGCTCCACGCGGCCCCCAGCGCCAGCAGGATGGGCACCAGGGCCAGCAGCCAGGGGGACAGCGTCTCGATCCACTTCATGACATGACTCCGCTCGTTCAGGTGCGGGCAGTATCGGGCGGGCCATGCTTTAATTAAAATATATATAAATTGAATTTCCGTTCTATAAAAGAGAACGACATGAGCCGACTGAACTATCACCACCTCTACTACTTCTGGCGCGTGGCGGCCGAGGGCAAGCTCACGCGGGTGGCCGAGTCGCTGCACCTCTCCCAGAGCGCCCTCTCGGCGCAGATCCGCAAGCTGGAGGAGCGGATGGGCAAGCCGCTGTTCGAGCGGCGCAACCGCAGCCTGGTGCTGACCGAGGCGGGCCGGCAGGTCTTCAACTACGCCGAGGTGATCTTCACCAAGGGGGAGGAGCTGGAGTCGCTGATCAACCGCGGCATCGAGCCCGAGTACCAGCACATCCGCATCGGCACCCTCTCCAGCATGTCGCGCAACTTCATCGAGGGCTTCATCGCCCCGCTGCTGCAGGGCGAGGGACCCAAGGTGCGCTTCAGCCTCTATGCCCGGGGCATGGCCGACCTGCTCGACGGCCTGGCCCGCCACGAGTTCGACCTGGTGCTGGCCAACACCCAGCTGCCGCCCTCGGGCTCGCCCCAGGCGGCCTGGCAGAGCCAGCTGCTGGCCCGCCAGCCGCTCTCGATCATCGGCCCGCCCGACGCCAACCCCTGCACGCCCTTCCCCGAGGGCTACGAGGGGCTGCGCTGGGTGCTGCCCGGCGAGCACCACGAGCTGCGCCGCGCCTTCGACGGCCACTGCAGCCTGCACCAGTATCGCCCGGAGGTCCTCGCCGAGGCCGACGACATGGCCATGCTGCGCCTGCTGGCCCGCGACAGCGGGGCGCTGAGCGTGCTGCCGGAGGTGGTGGTGAAGGACGAGCTGCGCCAGGGCCGGCTCACCTCCTTCGAGCGGCTGCCCAACGTCTACGAGAACTTCTACGCCATCACCCTGCCCCGGGAGTTCATGCCGGCCGTGGTCTCGGAGCTCTTGGCCCGCCCGCTGCGGGAGCTGACCTGACCGCGGAGCCCTGCCCGGCGGCAACGCAAAGCCCCCGAGCCGAAGGATCGGCTCGGGGGCTGTCTCGTCGCGGTACTCGAAGCGCGAACCGTTTAGCGCAGTCCCGCCCTGGCCGCACGATGCGCGTGCAGCTTCTGGTAGCTCTCGATCAGCCGCTGGTGCTTCTCGAGGCCCTCCAGCGCCATGCTGGTCGGCGTCAGGCCGTGGAAGCGCACGCTGCCCTCCACCGAGCCGACCACGGCGTCCATGGTCGCCTCGCCGAACAGGCGGCGGAAATTGTCGAGGTAGTCGTCGAGCTCGAGCTCGTCGTCGAGGGTGATCTCCAGCACCGCGTGCATGGCCTGGTAGAAGAGCCCGCGCTCGACGGTGTTGTCGTTGAACTGCTGGAACATCTCGACCCGCTCCAGCGCCTCCTCGTGCTGGCCGAGCGCCAGGTTGATCAGCAGCTTGAGCTCGAGGATGGTCAGCTGGCCCCAGACGGTGTTCTCGTCGAACTCGATGCCGATCAGGGTGATGATGTCCTCGTGGTCATCGATCTGGCTCTCCTCCAGGCGCTCCAGCAGCGCGGCCAACTGCTCGTCGTCGAGGGCGTGGAGGTTGAGGATGTCCTCGCGGAACAGCAGCGCCTTGTTGGTGTTGTCCCAGACCAGGTCCTCCACCGGATAGACCTCGGAGTAGCCCGGCACCAGGATGCGGCACACCGGCGCCCCCAGGTCCTCGTGCACGGCCTGGTAGGCCTCCAGCCCCAGCTCCTCGAGGATGCCGAACAGGCCGGCGGCCTCCTCGACGTTGCTGCCCGAGAAGTCCCACTCGACGAACTCGACGTCGGCCTTCGCACTGAAGAAGCGCCAGGAGACCACGCCGGAGGAGTCGATGAAGTGCTCGACGAAGTTGTTGGGCTCGGCCACCGCCAGGGAGTTGAAGGTCGGCGGCAGGAAGTCGTTCAGGCCCTCGAAGCTGCGCCCCTGCAGGAGCTCGGTGAGGCTGCGCTCCAGCGCCACGTGGAAGCTCGGGTGGGCGCCGAAGGAGGCGAAGACGCCGCCGGTCTTGGGGTTCATCAGCGCCACGCACATCACCGGGAACTGGCCGCCGAGCGAGGCGTCCTTGACCAGTACCGGGAAGCCCTGGGCCTCCAGCGCCTCGACGCCCTCGAGGATCTCGGGGTAGCGCTGCAGCACCGCCATGGGCACGTCCGGCAGGGTGATCTCCTCCTCGATGATCTGCTTCTTCACCGCGCGCTCGAAGATCTCGGAGAGGCACTGCACCTGGGCCTCGGCGAGGGTGTTGCCGGCGCTCATGCCGTTGCTCAGGTAGAGGTTCTCAATCAGGTTCGAGGGGAAGTAGACCGTCTCGCCGTCGGACTGGCGCACGAAGGGCAGCGAGACGATGCCGCGATCGGTCCGGCCGGAGTTGGTGTCGATCAGGTTCGAGCCGCGAAGCTCGCCCTCCGGGTCGTAGATGTCCCGGGTGTACTCGTCGAGGATACCGGCCGGCAGGGCGTCGTCGGGTCCCGGCTGGAACCACTCCTCGTTGGGGTAGTGGACGAAGCGGCTGGCCGCGATCTCCTCGCCGAAGAACTGGTCGTTGTAGAAGAAGTTGCAGCTCAGCCGCTCGATGAACTCGCCGAGCGCCGAGCAGAGCGCGCTCTCCTTGGTGGCGCCCTTGCCGTTGGTGAAGCACATCGGCGAGGCGGCGTCGCGGATGTGCAGCGACCAGACGTGGGGCACGATGTTGCGCCAGGAGGCGATCTCGATCTTCATGCCGAGCTCGGCGAGCAGGCCCGACAGGTTGGCGATGGTCTGCTCCAGCGGCAGGTCCTTGCCCTCGATCCAGGTGCCCTCGCCGTTCGCCTCGCCGGTGGCCTTGCCCATCAGCAGCGCCTGGGCGTCCTCGTCGATGTTCTCCACCACCTCGATCTGGAACTCGGGGCCGGTCTGCACCACCTTCTTGACCGTGCAGCGGTCGATGGAGCGCAGGATGCCCTGGCGATCCTTCTCGGAGATGTCCTCGGGCAGCTCCACCTGGATCTTGAAGATCTGCTGGTAGCGGTTCTCCGGGTCGACGATGTTGTTCTGCGACAGCCGGATGTTCTCGGTGGGGATGTCCCGGGCGTTGCAGTAGACCTTGACGAAGTAGGCCGCGCACATCGCCGAGGAGGCCAGGAAGTAGTCGAAGGGCCCCGGTGCCGAGCCGTCGCCCTTGTAGCGGATGGGCTGGTCGGAGATGACCGTGAAGTCGTCGAACTTGGCCTCCAGGCGGAGGTTGTCGAGATAGTTGACCTTGATTTCCATGGACGAAACACCGGGGTTAGAGTCAGGGGCGTAAGCGCAACCCGCCATTATCCAGCTTTAGCCGCCCCTCGTCTCGACCCCGGCCAAAAATCCGTCGCTCGGGTGAGGCCCCGCCCGGCGTCACTCCCCCTCGGCGAGGGCACGGCGCAGGGCGGCGACCGGATCGGCCTCCGGGGCTAGCCCGGCCACGGCCCCCCGCTCCACCAGTCGCTCCCCGACCAGCGCGAAGGCCCGTGCCGACAGGTAGCCGCCCGTGCCCACGGAGCGCGCGACGACGATGATCTCGGGCCGCTGATCGCCATCGAGATCGGCCAGGCGCGGCGCCTCGAGCACGCCGTCGCGGGGGCGAATCAGCCCCGAGAGGAAGAAGGTCGTGGCCTCCTCGGGCGGGGCGGCCGCGTAGACGCGCACGCTGACGCTGCCCAGCGAGCGTGCCTCGCGAGCGCCCTCGGCGACGACGACGGTCTGCCCCGCCGGCAGGGACAGCGTCATGATCGTGGGCTCCGCCCCCAGCGCGGGGACGGAGAGGGCCAGCAGCAGGCCCAGGGCCACGGCGGGGGTCTTCATGCTCTTTGCTCCTTGGTGCAGGGTCGATGCGGCCCGCTGGCGACCGCCTCGCCA
>JAWWBV010000206.1:0-5160 GCA_033720795.1 Halomonas sp.
CGCCACCGATATCGTGCTGGCGATCACCGAGTTCCTGCGCCAGGAGCGCGTGGTGGGGGCCTACCTGGAGTTCTTCGGCGAGGGGGCCAGGAGCCTGACCATCGGCGACCGCGCGACCATCTCCAACATGACGCCCGAGTATGGCGCCTCCGCGGCGATGTTCTACATCGACGACCAGACCCTCGACTACCTGAAGATCACCGGTCGCGAGCCGGAACAGGTCGAGCTGGTCGAGACCTACGCCAGGCAGGCCGGCCTGTGGGCCGACAGCCTGACCGAGGCGCAGTACGAGCGGGTGCTGACCTTCGACCTCTCCACCGTGGAGCGCAACCTGGCGGGCCCGTCCAACCCGCACCGTCGCCTGCCCACCAGCGCCCTGGCCGAGCGCGGCATCGCCGTGAGCTCCTACATGGACAGCGACCAGGCCCAGGCGGAGGAGAAGGCGGGCAAGATGCCCGATGGCGCGGTGATCATCGCCGCCATCACCAGCTGCACCAACACCTCCAACCCGCGCAACGTGGTGGCCGCCGGCCTGCTGGCCAAGAAGGCCAACGAGCTCGGCCTTGTGCGCAAGCCCTGGGTGAAGTCCTCCTTCGCGCCGGGCTCCAAGGTGGCGCGTCTCTATCTGGAGGAGGCCGGGCTGCTGCCGGAGCTCGAGAAGCTCGGTTTCGGTATCGTCGCCTACGCCTGCACCACCTGTAACGGCATGTCCGGCGCCCTGGACCCCGAGATCCAGCAGGAGATCATCGACCGCGATCTCTACTCCACGGCGGTGCTCTCCGGCAACCGCAACTTCGACGGCCGCATCCACCCCTACGCCAAGCAGGCCTTCCTGGCCTCGCCGCCGCTGGTGGTGGCCTACGCCATCGCGGGGTCCGTGCGCTTCGATATCGAGCAGGACGTGCTGGGCACCGACCCGGACGGCACCCCGATCACCTTGAAGGACCTCTGGCCCTCCGACGAGGAGATCGACGCCATCGTCGCCGAGTTCGTCAAGCCGGAGCAGTTCAAGCAGGTCTACATCCCGATGTTCGACCTGGACGCCGCCGAGAAGGCCGAGAGCCCGCTCTATGACTGGCGCCCCCAGAGCACCTATATCCGCCGCCCGCCCTACTGGGAAGGCAACATGGCGGCCGTGCGCGCGCTGAAGGGGATGCGCCCGCTGGCGATCCTGCCGGACAACATCACCACCGACCACCTCTCGCCCTCCAACGCCATCATGGCCGACAGCGCGGCCGGCGAGTACCTGGCGAAGATGGGCCTGCCGGAGGAGGACTTCAACTCCTACGCCACCCACCGCGGCGATCACCTCACCGCCCTGCGCGCGACCCTGGCCAACCCCAAGCTCTACAACGAGATGGTGCGGGACGAGAAGGGCGAGGTCCGCCAGGGTTCGCTGGCGCGCATCGAGCCGGAGGGCCAGGTGACCCGCATGTGGGAGGCCATCGAGACCTACATGGAGCGCGACCAGCCGCTGATCGTCATCGCCGGCGCCGACTACGGCCAGGGGTCGTCGCGGGACTGGGCGGCCAAGGGCGTGGCGCTCGCCGGCGTGGAGGCGATCGTCGCCGAGGGCTTCGAGCGCATCCACCGCACCAACCTGATCGGCATGGGCGTGATGCCCCTGCAGTTCGAGGAGGGCACCACCCGCCACACCCTGCAGCTCGACGGCACCGAGACCTACGACGTCGAGGGGGCGCCGGCGCCGCGCGCCACTCTCGAGCTCGTGATCCACCGCAAGACCGGCGAGGTCGACCGGGTGCCGGTGATCTGCCGCCTGGATACCGCCGAGGAGGTGACCGTCTACTCCGCCGGTGGCGTGCTGCAGCGCTTCGCCCAGGACTTCCTGGAGTCCGAGGTCGAGGCGGTCGGCTGAATCGGGCGGCGGGGTCAAGGCCTCGCCGCCTTGTCGACAGCTCGAAGCTTCTCCGGCGACAGGCCCCGAAGTGTCGGACCATCGAGGGGGGCGCTGTGAACCCTTCCCTGGGCGCAACCGACGCCGTCCCTGGCGTAGGACCCCCTCTCTGGCCTGTCCCCGGCACTTATCGCTTCAGGTAGCTACATCATTTGCTGCCGTGCTTTACGGCGCGGCAGCGTTCCTTCCGGAGTCATTTCTCATGGCACACATTCCCCAGATTCGCATTCCCGCCACCTACATGCGCGGCGGCACCAGCAAGGGTGTCTTCTTCCGCCTCGACGACCTGCCCGAGGCCGCCCGGGTGCCGGGCGAGGCCCGCGATCGCCTGCTGATGCGGGTGATCGGCAGCCCCGACCCCTACCAGAAGCAGATCGACGGCATGGGCGGGGCGACCTCCAGCACCAGCAAGACCGTCATCCTCTCGAAGAGCGAGCACCCCGACCACGACGTCGACTACCTCTTCGGCCAGGTCGCCATCGACAAGGCCTTCGTCGACTGGAGCGGCAACTGCGGCAATCTCTCCGCCGCGGTGGGACCCTTCGCCATCAGCAACGGCCTGGTCGATCCCGCGCGGATCCCCGAGAACGGCGAGGTCGAGGTGCGCATCTGGCAGGCCAACATCGGCAAGACCATCGTCTCGCGGGTGCCGATCACCGACGGCCAGGTGCAGGAGACCGGCGACTTCGAGCTCGACGGCGTGACCTTCCCGGCCGCCGAGGTGCCCGTGGCCTTCAAGGACCCCGCCGACGGCGAGGGGGCCATCTTCCCCACCGGCCGGCTGGTCGACGACCTGGAGGTGCCGGGTGACGTGGTCGAGGGCGGCCGCCTCCAGGCGACCATGATCAACGCCGGCATCCCCACCGTCTTCGTCAACGCCGCCGACCTCGGCTACACCGGCAGCGAGCTGCAGGAGGCGATCAACGGCGACCCGCGGGCGCTCGAGCGCTTCGAGACCATCCGCGCCCACGCCGCCCTGCGCATGGGGCTGATCAAGGAGCTCGGCGAGGCCGCCAACCGCCAGCACACGCCCAAGGTCGCCTTCGTGGCGCCGCCGGCGAGCTACACGGCCTCCAGCGGCAAGGCGGTCGAGGCCGACGCGATCGACCTGCGGGTGCGGGCGCTCTCCATGGGCAAGCTGCACCACGCCATGATGGGCACCGCCGCGGTGGCCATCGCCTCCGCGGCGGCCATCCAGGGCACCCTGGTCAACCTGGCCGCCGGCGGCGGCAAGCGCAACGCCGTGACCTTCGGCCACCCCTCCGGCACCCTGCGGGTCGGCGCCGAGGCGAGCCTGGTCGACGGCCGCTGGGTGATCGACGAGGCGGTGATGAGCCGCAGCGCCCGCGTGCTGATGGAAGGCTGGGTGCGCGTCCCCGGCGACAGCGTCTGAGTCGCCATCGCCCGATGCCGTCCGCGCCCCGTGTCGGTGACACGGGGCGTCTCTATAGTGAAGAGTGGTAGAGACACCGACCGACCCGCGACCGCAGGAGGCACCCGATGAGCACCGTGGAAACCAACGTGCGCCCCGAGTACGACGTCGAGCTGCAGACCCTCGCCGACTATGTCCTCGGCTACACCATCGACAGCGACGAGGCGCTTCAGACGGCGCGCCACTGCCTGATGGACACCCTGGGCTGCGGCCTGCTGGCGCTGCGCTTCCCCGAATGCACCAAGCACCTGGGGCCGCTCGTCGAGGGCACCGTGGTGCCGCACGGGGCGCGCGTGCCCGGCACCTCCTTCCGGCTGGACCCGGTCAAGGCGGCCTGGGACATCGGCGCCATCATCCGCTGGCTCGACTACAACGACACCTGGCTGGCCGCCGAGTGGGGCCACCCCTCCGACAACCTGGGCGGCATCCTGGCCGTGGCCGACCACCTCTCCCAGCAGCGCGTCGCCGACGGGCAGGAGCCGCTGACCATGCGCCAGGTGCTCGAGGCGATGATCATGGCCCACGAGATCCAGGGCGTGCTGGCGCTGGACAACTCCTTCAACCGGGTCGGGCTCGATCACGTGGTGCTGGTCAAGGTGGCCTCCACCGCCGTGGTGGCGAAGCTGATGGGCGCCGACCGCGAGCGACTGCTCGCGGCGCTCTCCCATGCCTTCGTCGATGGCCAGAGCCTGCGCACCTACCGGCACGCGCCGAATGCGGGCTCGCGCAAGAGCTGGGCCGCCGGGGACGCCACCTCCCGCGCCGTGCGCCTGGCCGATATCGCCATGCGCGGCGAGATGGGCATTCCGGGCGTGCTGACCGCGCCGCAGTGGGGCTTCTACGACGTGCTGTTCAGCCACACCAACCGCGATCTTGCCACCAAGCCGGAGGATCAACGCCGCTTCACCTTCCAGCGCGAGCTCGGCAGCCACGTGATGGAGCACATCCTGTTCAAGATCTCCTTCCCGGCCGAGTTCCATGCCCAGACCGCCTGCGAGGCGGCCATGGCCCTGCACCCCCAGGTGAAGGATCGGCTGGACGAGATCGAGCGCATCGTGCTGACCACCCACGACTCGGCGATCCGCATCATCTCCAAGGAGGGGAACCTCGCCAATCCCGCCGACCGGGATCACTGCCTCCAGTACATGACCGCCGTGCCGCTGATCTTCGGCAGCCTGACCGCCGAGCACTACGAGGATGCCTTCCACGCGGCCCATCCGGAAATCGACGAGCTGCGCGGCAAGATGGAGGTGGTCGAGGACGAGCGCTACTCCCGGGACTACTACGATCCCCAGAAGCGCGCCATCGCCAACGCCGTCCAGGTCTTCTTCGCGGACGGCAGCGCCACCGAGCAGGTCGCGGTCGAGTACCCCATCGGTCATCGCCGGCGGCGGGCGGAGGGCATCCCGCTGCTGGAAGAGAAGTTCGCGCGCAACCTGGCCACGCGCTTCCCGGCGGGGCGGTGCGCCGAGATCGTCGCGCTCTGCGGCGATCAGGCCCGCCTGGAGCAGACGGCGGTGCACCGCTTCGTCGATCGCTTCGTGATCTGAGACGGCTGCTCGCTCGCTAACCGAGGGTGTGGAGCGGGCGTCGTGGCCGGGTGTTTCCCGGCGGCGATCAAGAAAGGCGTGACGGGCCATGGCGGGCCCGCCCGGAGTGGGCTATATTTTTTCTTGGCCAGGGGCTTGCGCGGCCCCCGGGAAATCCGTAAAGTACGCATCCGCTGCCGGCGACGGGCAAACGTTGCAGGCGGTGATGGTGGCAGAAGTGCTTGTTTCCATTTGGGTTTTTCGAAGACGCTTTGAAAATTCCC
>JAWWBV010000207.1:0-5150 GCA_033720795.1 Halomonas sp.
AAAATCTTGACGGACCCGGGAGCGGCGCCTAGTCTCTGTATACAGAAATATTTTCCAAAGAATAAAACCCGCCACTGGAGGATTCGTCATGGCTCGCATGACCGCCGCGGAAGCTGCCGTTCACGTGCTGCGCAAGGAGGGCGTCGATGTCGCCTTCGGCTTGCCCGGCGCCGCCATCAACCCCTTCTACGCCGCGATGCGCAAGGTCGGGGGCATCGACCACGTGCTGGCGCGCCATGTCGAGGGGGCCTCGCACATGGCCGAGGGCTACACCCGCACCCAGCCGGGCAACATCGGCGTGTGCATCGGTACCTCCGGCCCGGCCGGCACCGACATGATCACCGGGCTGTACTCCGCCTCGGCGGACTCCATTCCGATCCTCTGCATCACCGGCCAGGCACCGACCGGCAAGCTGCACAAGGAAGACTTCCAGGCGGTCGACATCCAGGCCATCGCCGGCCCGGTCACCAAGTGGGCCATCACCGTGCTGGAGGCGGCCCAGGTGCCGCGTGCCTTCCAGCAGGCCTTCCATCTGATGCGCAGCGCCCGCCCGGGCCCGGTGCTGCTCGACCTGCCCATCGACGTGCAGATGACCGAGATCGAGTTCGATCCGGACACCTACGAGTCGCTGCCGGTCTACAAGCCGGCCGCCAGCCGCGCCCAGGTGGAGAAGGCGCTGGGCATGCTCAACGAGGCCGACAAGCCGCTGCTGGTGGCCGGAGGCGGCATCATCAACGCCGATGCCGGCGACCTGCTGACCGAGTTCGCCGAGCTGACCGGCGTGCCGGTCATCCCGACCCTGATGGGCTGGGGCACCATTCCTGACGATCACCGCCTGATGGCAGGCATGGCCGGCCTGCAGACCTCGCACCGCTACGGCAACGCGACCATGCTCGAGTCCGACTTCGTGATGGGCATCGGCAACCGCTGGGCGAACCGCCACACCGGCACGCTCGAGACCTACACCAAGGGTCGCAAGTTCGTCCACGTCGACATCGAGCCGACCCAGATCGGACGCATCTTCGGCCCCGACTACGGCATCGTCTCCGACGCCAAGGCGGCGCTCGAGCTGTTCATCGAGGTGGCCCGCGAGTGGCAGGCCGAGGGCAGGCTCAAGGATCGCAGCGCCTGGGCCGAGGAGTGCCAGGAGCGCAAGCGCACCCTGCTGCGCAAGACCCACTTCGACGACGTGCCGGTCAAGCCGCAGCGCGTCTACGAGGAGATGAACAAGGCGTTCGGCAAGAACACCCGCTACGTCAGCACCATCGGCCTCTCACAGATCGCCGGCGCGCAGTTCCTGCACGTCTACAAGCCGCGCCACTGGATCAACTGTGGCCAGGCCGGCCCGCTGGGCTGGACCATCCCGGCCGCGCTGGGCGTGCGTCGCGCCGACCCGGACACCGACATCGTCGCGCTCTCCGGCGACTATGATTTCCAGTTCATGATCGAGGAGCTGGCGGTCGGGGCACAGTTCAACCTGCCCTACCTCCACGTGGTGGTGAACAACTCCTACCTGGGGCTGATCCGCCAGGCCCAGCGTGGCTTCGAGATGGACTACCAGGTGCAGCTCTCCTTCGAGAACATCAACTGCCCGGAGATCAACGGCTACGGCGTGGATCACGTCTCCGTGGTCGAGGGGCTGGGCTGCAAGGCGATCCGCGTCACCGAGCCCGACCAGATCGCGCCGGCCTTCGCCGAGGCCCGCGAGCTGATGAAGGAGCATCGCGTGCCGGTGGTGGTCGAGATCATCCTCGAGCGGGTGACCAACATCGCCATGGGCACCGACCTGGGCGGCATCAACGAGTTCGAGGCGCTGGCCGAGAACGTCGCCGACGCCCCGAGCTCCATCGCCGCCCTGCGCTGAGGGGCAGGAGGCTCGCCGCCGGTGGGGACCTGCGGCGAGCCCCCGAGACTAAGCTGAAACACACGAAAAGAGACAGGGAGATGCACATGGCCAAGTTTGCCGCCAATCTCAGCATGCTGTTCACCGAGGTCGACTTCCTCGACCGCTTCGAGGCCGCCGCCAAGGCCGGCTTCAAGGGCGTGGAGTACCTCTTCCCGTACGACGTCGAGGCCGCCGAGATCAGAAAGCGTCTCGACGACAACGGCCTGACCCAGGTGCTGTTCAACCTGCCGGCCGGCGACTGGGGCGCGGGCGAGCGCGGCATCGCCTGCCACCCGGACCGCGTCGAGGAGTTCCGTTCGGGCGTCGACAAGGCGATCGCCTACGCCAAGGTGCTGGGCAACACCCAGGTCAACTGCCTGGCCGGCATCCAGCCCGAGGGCGTCAGCGACAACCAGGCACGCCAGACCCTGGTCGAGAACCTGCGCTTCGCCGCCGAGAAGCTCGCGGCCGAGGGCATCCTGCTGATCGCCGAGCCGATCAATACCCGCGACATCCCGGGCTTCTTCCTCAACCGCACCGCCCAGGCGCTGGCGCTGTTCGACGAGGTGGGCTCGAACAACCTGAAGCTGCAGTACGACATCTACCACATGCAGATCATGGAAGGGGATCTGGCCCCGACCATCGAGGCGAACCTCGCGCGCATCGCCCACGTGCAGCTGGCCGACAACCCGGGCCGCCACGAGCCGGGCACCGGCGAGATCAACTACCCCTTCCTGTTCGCGCACCTCGATCGCCTCGGCTACGACGGCTGGATCGGCTGCGAGTACAAGCCCAAGGCGGGTACCCAGGAAGGCCTGGGCTGGCTGGACGGCGTTCGCTGAGCGTCCCGGGAAGCCCAGGGCAATCGCAATTGGACTGACGAGGGGCGCCGGGGACAGGTCGAAGAGGAGAAGGGAAGACCTGTCGACGGGGCAGCCCCGAGCGATACCGCTAACGTCAAAGCATCTAGGTGACAGGAGAGATATCATGAGCAAGATCGGTTTCATCGGACTGGGCATCATGGGTCGTCCCATGGCGGGGCACCTGCTGGACGCCGGCCACGAACTGACCACCGTCAAGCGCGGCACCCTGGACGAGACCCTGGCCGCCAAGGGCATGCAGGAGCTCGACAACCCCAAGGCGGTCGCCGAGGCCTCCGAGGTGATCATCACCATGGTCCCGGACACCCCCGACGTCGAGGAGGTGCTGTTCGGCGAGGGCGGCGTGATCGAGGGCCTCAAGCCCGGCACCCTGGTGATCGACATGAGCTCCATCGCGCCGATCCCCACCCAGGCGTTCGCCAAGCGCGTCCATGAGGCGGGCGGCGAGTACGTCGACGCCCCGGTCTCCGGCGGCGAGGGCGGCGCCATCAACGCCGCGCTGACCATCATGGTGGGCGCCACCGAGGAGGGCTTCGAGCGCGCCACGCCGATCCTCGAGGTGATGGGCAAGACCATCACCCACATCGGTGGACACGGCGCCGGCCAGACCTGCAAGGTGGCCAACCAGATCGTCGTCGCCCTGACCATCGAGGCGGTCTCCGAGGGGCTGCTGTTCGCCTCCAAGGCCGGCGCCGACGTGGCCAAGGTGCGCGAGTCGCTGCTCGGCGGCCTCGCCCAGTCGAAGATCCTCGACGTGCACGGCGAGCGCATGATCCAGCGCACCTTCGATCCGGGCTTCAAGGTCAAGCTGCACCAGAAGGACCTCAACCTGGCGCTGGAAGGCGCGCGCACCCTGAACCTCTCGCTGCCCGGCACCGCCAACGCCCAGCAGCTGTTCCAGGCCTGCGTCGCCCACGACGGTGCCGACTGGGATCACGCCGGCATGGTCCGGGCCCTGGAGTCTCTGGCCAACCACGAGATTGGCCAGGACTGAGTGACGACGCGTCCATCGACAGGTCGTTAACTCTGCCCGTCGGCCGTCATTGTGGGCCGACGGGTGACAGGGAGGTGACTGCTCCCTGACGGCAGGCGTCGGGTCGTCGCCTGCCGGATCGCCGCTGGCGATCGTTGCCCGGTGGTGGGTTCCCCCTGAAGTACCCTCCCGTCACCGGGCCTTTTTCGTGAAGGAGACTCCCATGAACACACTCAGCCCCCAGGTCTCTCACGGCGCGATCGCGGCGCCGAGCGACTGGCTTCGGCAGCTGGCGTACACCGCGATCGCGGCCGTGCACCCCGATACCCTGCTGCCCGAGCGGCTCCCCGAGCCGCCCCGCGGACGCACCGTGGTGGTCGGCGCGGGCAAGGCCGCCGCCGCCATGGCCGCGGCCCTGGAGCGCAGCTGGCAGGCCCATCAGCCCGAGGCGCCCCTCGAGGGCCTGGTGGTGACCCGCTACGGGCATGGTCCACAAGGGAAGGGCCCCCAGGGGCCGGAGAGCGAGTGCCGGCGCATCGAGGTCCTCGAGGCGTCGCATCCGATGCCCGACGACCTGAGCGAGAAGGCCGCGCGCCGCATGCTCGAGGCCGTGCAGGACCTGGGGGAGGACGACCTGGTGATCGCCCTGATCTCCGGCGGCGGCTCGTCGCTGATGACCCTGCCGGCACCCGGCGTGAGCCTGGCCGAGAAGCAGGCGATCAACAAGGCGCTGCTGCGCTCGGGCGCGCCGATTCGCGAGATCAACACCGTGCGTCGTCACCTCTCCGCCATCAAGGGCGGCCGCCTGGCGGCCGCCGCGCACCCGGGCCGGGTGCTGACCTGGCTGATCTCCGACGTGCCCGGCGACGAGGCCTCGCTGATCGCCTCCGGGCCGACCCTGCCCGACGCGAGCCGGCCCGCCGAGGCGCTGGCGATCCTCGAGCGTCACGCCATCGAGATCTCCGACGGCGTGCGCCAGTGCCTGACAGGGCAGGGCACACCGCCGCGGCCCGATGATCCCGGCTTCGCCCGGGACGAGAGCGAGATCCTCGCCCGGGCCCGGGACGCCCGGGCGGCCGGGCAGGCCGCCGCCGAGCGCGACGGCATCGAGGTGCGCCTGCTCGGCGACGACCTGGAGGGCGAGGCCCGCGCACTGGGCCACGCCCAGGGCCGCATGGCGCTCTCCGCCCAGGACGGCCTGACGCGGCCGCTGCTGATCCTCTCCGGCGGCGAGACCAGCGTGACCGTCCAGGGCGACGGCCGCGGCGGGCGCAACGTCGAGTACCTGCTGGGGCTGTTCGCGACCCTCAAGGGCGCCCCCGGCATCTACGCCGTGGCGGTCGACACCGACGGCATCGACGGCTCCGAGGACAACGCCGGCGCGCAGTGCTCTCCCGAGGACTGGGGGCGG
>JAWWBV010000208.1:0-5081 GCA_033720795.1 Halomonas sp.
AGGTGTTGAAGCGCACCGCGCCCTGCAGGGTCGAGGTGAAGGCGGCGGGGGCGAGGCCGAGCCGCCGGCGCAGTCCCCACAGCAGCAGGCCGAACAGCCCCAGGGTGCCGAGCAGCGCCAGGGCGAGTTCCGCCACCGGCACCTGGCCGACGTCCGCCCCGGCCAGGGTCGAGACCAGCATGGCGGGAAACAGCAGGAAGTAGATCAGCCGCTCCAGCTGCGGCCAGAACTCCCCGCCCGGCTGACGCCAGCGGCCGAGCCCGGCGCCCAGCAGGATGAGCAGGAACAGCGGTCCCAGTGCACTGCCTACGCCTTCCATGACACCTCCTCGTGAACGTTCCCTGCGACATCCTTGCGCACTTCGCCGCCGGCAAATACTGGTAAGCTTACCCGCATCCTGCCATCGATGGAGGCCCCGCGCTTCGCCATGCCCCCGCGTATCCCGTCGTCGAGCGGCGCGGCGCGCCTGCCGCTGCTGCCGCTGCTGATCACCGTCACCCTGCTGACCCTCGCCGTGGCCCTCTGGTACCTGACCAGCTACAGCCTGCGCGACGAGGCCGAGGTGCGCTGGATGCCGCCGGCGCGGGTCGCCTGCGATCCTTCCGCGGCGCCTTGCGTCGCGCGCCTTGGCGGCGGCGCCGAGCTGAGCCTGGCGGTGGTCACCGAGGGGCCGATCCGGCCCCTCGAGCGCCTGCCGCTGGAGGTGCGGGTCTCCGGCACGCCGGCCGAGGCGGTGCGGGTCGACTTCGTCGGCCGCGAGATGGACATGGGGCTGCATCGCTTTCCCCTCGCGGCCCAGGGCGACGGGGTCTTCCGCGGTGCGGGGCAGGTCTCGATCTGCACCGAAGCGGTCATGCCCTGGCGGGCGAAGGTGGTCGTGGACACGCCCCGGGGGCGTCTGGGAAGCTGGTTCGACTTCGAGGTGGAGAGGCGATGATGATGAGGCGACGGGGCATCTGGTGGGGGCTTTCCGCGGTACTGGCGATGCTGGTGGCGGTCGGCGTGGCCTTCACCCAGCAGTCGTCGCCGGCCGACGGCGAGCCCGAGGGCGGTCCGATCGAGCTGGCGTCGACCGAGGGCGACTTCTCGCTGCGCCAGCTCGAGGAGGATCAGCTGGCGGTGGTCTTCTTCGGCTACACCTGGTGCCCCGATGTCTGCCCCATGGGGCTCGCCGTGGTGCGCCAGGCGATGGAGCGGCTGGCGCCCGCGCAGCGCCGTCGGGTGGTGCCGCTGATGATCTCGCTGGATCCCGAGCGGGATACCCTGGCTCGGCTGGAGGAGTACCTGGCGTTCTTCGGCGAGGCGTTCATCGGCGCCACCGCCGACCCGGACGAGTTGGCGCCGCTGGCCGAGCGCTACGGGGTGGTCTGGCGCCGGGTGGAGACCCCGGACTCCGCCATGGCCTACACCATCGATCACAGCGCCTCGCTCTTCCTGGTCGACCGTGACGGCGAGATCCAGCGTCGCGTGCTGCACTCTCCCACCTCGGGCCCGCTCCAGGCGGCCCTGGAGCAGGCCCTCGCGGAGGGCTGACACCCTCCGGTTCAACCGCTGCGGGAGCGCGCCGCTCGGCGGCGCCGGCTCAGGGCGTCTCGGGCGCCGCCTGCAGGCGCTCGATCATGGCCATCAGCGCGCCGATCTGGGTGCCCTCGCGAGTATCGTGCAGGGGGTCGAGCTGCCAGGCGCTCTCGGCGAAGCCCCACCAGTCCCAGCACCCCTGGGGGTTGGGCAGGCTGGTTTCCGCCTGGGGGTAGAGCACCACCCGCTCGTTGGCCGCGGCCCAGTCGTTCAGGCCGCTATGGCGCACGAAGGTCTCGCCGATCTGCTCGGCACTCATGGTGCAGCCGTGCAGCGCCACGGTGAGCGCACAGCCTCCCGCCTCGCAGCGCTCCGGCACGTAGAGGTAGCCGGTGTCACCCAGCCCCCGGGCATCGAAGTCCGCCTGGTCGAAGGCGACCAGCCGGCCGCCGGCCTCCCGGGGCTCGGGCGGGGCGAGCTCGCCATGCAGCCAGGCGAGCGCCTCGCCGGCGATGTCCCGGTCGCAGGCCAACAGGTGCGTGCCGCCGCCCTTCTGGCAGTCCGCGAGCCCCTCCACGGGCGCCCGGGTGTCCGCCGCCACCGGCCAGCCGTGGCCCGCCTGTTCGCTCTCCACCAGGCGCAGCTGCTCCTCGGGCGCGGCCAGCCAGCCGCGGAACTGCTCGGCGAGGGCCTGGCCCAGCGCCGGGGCCACGGTGTCGTCCTGGCCGCCCTGCCAGATGAAGAGCCTGAGGTCGGCGAGCGCCTCGGCCTTGCCGACCAGGTCGCGCTCGCGATAGTCGCGATGGCGCTCCGCCAGGATCTCCAGGTCGGGCGGGCCCTTGTGGGTCCCCATGCACTGGCCAAGGGCCAGGCTCAGGGAGCCGCGAGCGCAGGCCCAGGGGCCGGCGGCGAGGACGCCAAGCCCCTGGAAGCGTTCCGGCCAGGCCACCGCCAGCTGGGTGGCCATGTAGCCCCCCGAGGAGACACCGATCACGCTGGTATCGCCCGCGGCGAGGGCGAGGCGAGGCAGGGCGTCCGGCGTTTCCTGGGCGACTGCGGGGGCCGTCAGGCCCAGGCCCAGGCCCAGGCAGAGCCCGGCGGTCGACAGGGCTCGGAGGGGGCGCATCGCGGCCGGATCATTCACCGGTGACGTCGAGCAGCTCGACCTTGAAGATCAGGGTCTCGTGGGGACCGATGGGGCCCTGACCCTGGGCGCCATAGGCGAGCTCGGAGGGGATCACCACTTCCCAGGTGTCGCCCACGCTCATCAGCTGCAGGGCCTCCTGCCAGCCTTCGATGACCTGACCCACCTGGAAGCTGACCGGCTCGCCGCGCTGATAGGAGCTGTCGAAGACGGTGCCGTCGATCAGCGTGCCTTCGTAGTGGACCTGGACGGTATCGTCGGCGGCCGGCGTGGCGCCGTCGCCGCTTTCCAGTTCGCGATACTGCAGGCCGGAGTCGGTGACCGTCACACCCTCCTGTTCGGCATTCTCGGCCAGGTAGGCCTCGCCCTCGGCGCGGTTGGCGGCGGCCTTCTGCTCGGCCTCGGCTTCGCGGGCGGCCATGGCCTGCTGCTGGAAGGCGGTCAGGGCCTCGGCCATCTCCTGGTCGCTCATCTCCAGCTCGTCGCCGCCGAAGACGTCGCGAATGGCCTGGGTGAAGGCGTCGATGTCGAGGTCCTCGACGTCCTGCTGGATGCTCTGGCCCAGGGTCACGCCGAGGCTGTAGCTCAGCTTCTCGTCCTCGGTTTCCGGCGCGGCCAGGGCCAGCGGGGCGGCGGTCAGCAGGGCCGCCAGGGAGGCGGTGGTCAGCAGTGTCTTCATGAAACAACCTTGTGGTCCGGCGCCGTGGCGCCGTGGATGAATGGGTTACGCAAGGAATCCTTGGGACTCTAACAGCGCCGAACCGGTTCCGCATCCGTGAACGATGCCGGCCAACCGGTTCGCTGGCGCCCCGCGGGGTCAGATGATCAGGGTGGGGCAGTGGGCCGAGCCGGCCACCCGTTGGGCGACGCTGCCCAGCAGCAGGCTCTTGTCGCCGTTGGTGCCCTGGGAGCCGATCACGATCAGGTCGCACTCGCGCTTGCGGGCGAAGCGCACGATGGTGCGCGACGGCCGGCCGCCCTTGACGAAGGCCCGCACCCGCTCCGAGGGCACGCCGAGCTCCACGGCCTGGGCCTTGGCATGCACGGCGATCTCGGTGGCGTACTCCTTGAGCACGTCGTCGGGCAGGTCCAGCTTGTCGGGGCGCACCATCGAGAGCGAGGCCTCGAGCAGGCTGTGGTGCTTGAAGACGCACAGGATGTAGAGCTCGGCGCCGGTGAGCAGCTGCAGGCCCGCGCCCTTCTCGAGGGCCTTCATGGCCCCCTTGGAGCCGTCTACCGGGACCAGTATGCGATTGAACATGATCGTCGTTCTCCTCAGGCCAGGGCGCGTGACTTACCGGAAGGCCAGGTCGCGCAGGAAGAGGGCGATCTGCGGGAACATGATCAGCAGAGCCGCCGCCAGCACCAGGATCAGGATAAAGGGCGGTGTGCCCTTGATCACGTCCAGGTAGGGCCGCTTGAAGATGGCGATCGCGGTGAAGATGTCGCAGCCGAAGGGCGGGGTCGCCGAACCGATGGCCACCTGCAGGGTGATCAGGATGCCGACCAGCACCGGATCCAGGCCGGTGGCCTCGACGGCCGGGGCGAAGATCGGCGTCAGCACCAGGATCACCACGATGGGATCGACGAACATGCACGCCACGAAGAAGGCGATGCAGATGGCGATCAGCACGCCGGTGGGCCCGGCCTCGTTGATGCCGGCGGCCTGCAGCAGCTCCTGGGGGATCTGGGCGAAGGAGATGATCCAGGAGAAACCGTTGCCCACCGCCACCAGGATGAACACCACGGCGGTGATCAGGCCGGTGGACTTGGCGATCCGGTAGATGTCCGGGATCTTCAGGGAGCGGAAGATCAGGAACTCCAGGAAGATGGCGTAGAGCACGCAGGCCGCGGCCGCCTCGGTGGGGCTGAAGATGCCGCCGTAGATGCCGCCGACGATGATCACCGGGAAGCCCAGCGGCCACAGCGCCTGGCGCACCGCGGTGAAGCGCTCGCCCCAGCCGGACTTCGGCTCGGTGGGAACGTGGCGCAGGGTGGCGTAGATCACGCAGTAGACGGAGAACATCAGCAGGATCAGCAGACCCGGGCCGATGCCGGCGATGAACAGCTCGCCGATGGAGGTGCCCGAGATGACGCCGTAGATGATCATGCCGATGCTCGGCGGGATCAGGAAGGCGATGTCGCTGGAGTTGATGATCAGCGCCAGGGTGAAGGAGTCGGAGTAGCCCGCCTTGAGCATCTTCGGGCGCAGCGGCGAGCCGACCGCCACCACGGTAGCCTGGGTGGAGCCCGAGACCGCGCCGAACAGGGTGCAGGAGGCGGCGGTGCTGACCGCCAGTCCCCCCTTCACGTGGCCGATGAAGGACATCACCATGTTGATCAGGCGGTCGGCCGACTGCCCCCGCGTCATGATGTCCGCGGCGAGGATGAACATCGGCACCGCGATCAGCGAGGCCGG
>JAWWBV010000209.1:0-5080 GCA_033720795.1 Halomonas sp.
CTGTGGATCGAGAACGGCCGCATCCGCGCGCTGGACACCTGGGCGCGGCTGGCCCCCGAGCTGCCCGAGGGCCTCGAGGTGGACGACCATCGCGGCAAGCTGATCGTGCCCGGCTTCATCGACAGCCACGTGCACTACGTGCAGCTCGAGATCATGGCCTCCTGGGGCCGCCAGCTGCTCGACTGGCTCAACGACTACACCTTCCCCGAGGAGTGCCGCTTCGCCGCCCACGAGCACGCCCGGGCCCAGTCGGCGGCCTTCCTCGACGAGATGCTGCGGGTCGGCACCACCACCGCCCAGGTGTTCTGCTCGAGCCATCCGGCCTCGGTGGACGCCTTCTTCACCGCCTGTCGCGAGCGCGGCCTGCGCATGCTCGCCGGCAAGGTGCTGATGGACCGCCACGCCCCCGAGGCGCTCTGCGACGACACCCGGGGCGGCATCCGCGACAGCGAGCGGCTGATCGCCGACTGGCACGGCCGGGACCGGCTCGGCTACAGCCTGACGCCGCGCTTCGCGCCCACCTCCACCCAGGCCCAGCTCGATGCCACCGGCGGGCTCTTGCGCAATGAGCCGAGCCTGTGGCTGCAGACGCACCTCGCCGAGAACACCGGCGAGCTCGACTGGGTGGCCGAGCTCTTCCCCGACTGCCGCGACTACCTCGAGGTCTACGAGCGCTCGGGGCTCGTCGGCCCGCGCAGCACCTTCGCCCACGGCATCCACCTCGACCAGGAGATGCGCGGACGCCTGGCGGCGCGGGGCGCCAACCTCGCCTTCTGTCCGAGCTCGAATCTCTTCCTGGGCAGCGGCCTGTTCGACCGACTCGCCGCCCGGGAGGCCGGCCTCGCCGTCAGCTACGCCAGCGACGTGGGCGGCGGCACCGACCTCTCGGGCCTGGCCACCCTCAAGGCGGCCTACCAGGTCGGCCAGCTGCGTGGCCAGCCGCTCACCGCCTGGCAGGGCTTCTACGGGCTGACCCTGGGCAACGCCCGGGCGCTCTCCCTGGACGACCGCGTCGGCCGGCTCGCCCCGGGCATGGAGGCGGATTTCGTGGTCCTCGACCCCGCCGCCACCCCGCTGATGGCCCGGCGAACGGCCCGCAGCCAGAGCCTCGCCGAGACGCTCTTCGCGCTGATGATGCTCGGCGACGACCGCACCGTGGCCGAGACCTGGGCGGCGGGACGGCGGCTCCACCGCCGGGACTGAGTCGAGCACTCAGACCGCGACGCGGGCCCGGTTACGCCCCTGGGCCTTGGCCTGATAGAGCGCCTCGTCGGCCCGTTTCAGCAGTCTGTCGAGGTCTTCACCGGGAACGGCCAGGCAGGCGCCCACGCTGATGGTGACCACGCCCTCGTCCAGCTCGGTCGCGGCGACTGCTCGCCGCAGGCGATCCGCCACGCGCACCAGGGTCGATTCGTCGCAGGGCGAGAGCAGGACCAGGAATTCGTCGCCCCCCCATCGCGAGGCCCGGTCGTAGGGACGCAGGTCGTCTCTCAGCACCTGGGCCACGCGCACCAGGGCCTGGTCCCCGGCCGCATGGCCGAGGCTATCGTTGAGCTCCTTGAAGCCGTCGAGGTCCAGCCAGATCAGGCCGAAGTGCCCCCCCTCCCGGGACGCTCGCTGGATCTGCTCCTCCAGCGACTGCTGCATGCCGCGGCGGTTCATGAGGCCGGTCAAAACGTCACGGATGGCCACCGCCTCCAGCTCCTCGGTACGCTCGCGCACCCGATCCTCCAGTTCCCGCGTGTGGCGCTGGATGGCTTCGGCCATGGAGCGGAAGTGCGCCATCAGCCGCCCCATCTCGCCACGCCCGCGCGGCAGTTCGGACGGTGGCATGTCCCCCGCCTGGACCCGCTGCATGGCGGTTTCCAGCGACACCATCGGGGCCAGCACCTGCCGCCTCAGGACCTGGTGGAAGACCAGCAGGGTGACCAGCAGGGTCAAGACGAAGACCAGGGCCACCGGCATGAACCCCTCCAGGGGCATCAAGGCTCCCAGGTCCAGCAGGGTGACCTCGAACCAGCCCAGGGCCGGCAGGAAGGCCACCCCGGCGAGATGCCGCTTGCCTTCCACGGTCACGAATGCGGTCTTCACGCCCTGGTCCGGGCCATCACGCAGGTCGCCCATGATCTCCGACAGCGTCTCGGCATCCCGGGGCAGGTCCACCAGCAGGTCCAGGGTGCGCTTCTGTCCCTCCGGCTTGATGAAGCTGGCGTGGTCGATGAGACGACGATCACGGTGGAGCTGGATGGCACCGTTGTAGTCCACGAACAGCGTGGTGATGCCGGGCTGCTGGATATCCAGGATCTCCCCGAGGAAGGCCTCGAGATCCAGGCCGGTGCCCACCACGCCGAGGATCTCCCCGTTGAGGTCCCGCATCAGCACATCGATCCACAGCTTGGTGACGCCGAGTTCCACATCCGGATTCACGTTGAGGTGGAAGTCTCGTCCCTCCTCGATCAGTCGGAAGAACCAGGCGTCCGCCGGTCGATCCCGCCTCAGCCGATAGCGCAGGCGATCCTCGGCATAGGTGTTGTGGGCATCGTTGTAGTAGTAACCACCGTTCGCCCGCAACGCGACAAAGTAGCTGTTGTCGCCAAAATTGCGGCGGAAGCTCTCCATCTCGGCAAAGGCCTGGGCCTCGAGCGCCGGATCATCCGGATCCAAGGCCCAGCGCCGCAGCACGATGGAGTCGGACAGCTGACGCGCCAGGGCGATCTCCCGCTCCAGCGGCTGCAGCAGGCGGCTGCGGTCGTACTGGACCTGGACGGCGGCCAGGCGCTCGCCCCACTGCTCGATGATGCCCAGTGTCGTCCGCTGGAAGACGCTCCAGACAGCCACCGAGGCCAGCAGCACCAAGCAGGCGGTCAGCAAGAGGAAACGAGTCTTCAGGCTCAAGGACGACTCCCCGGAGTCAACCGTGTCGGCAAGGACTGGAACACCCTCTTTTACAGGATCTTACAGTCGGATGCACGTCCCGCCTCCAAGGGGCCTGCGCCAGGGGCCGGCGTGTCCACCGGCCAGGGGAATCAGAGCGCCCGGGCCAGCTCGCGCAGCAGCGCCTGACGGCGCTCATCGCTCATGAAGGCGGCCTCGAGGGCGTTGCGGGCGAGCCCCGTGAAGGTCTCCCGCGACCAGCCGAAGGCCTCGTGGCAGGCCGTGAAGTTCTCCAGCATGCCGCCGCCGAAGTAGGCGGGATCGTCGGAGTTCAGCGTCAGCGTCAGGCCCGCCTCGAGCAGTTGCGGCAGGGGGTGGTCGGCCAGGCGCTCGACCACCCGCAGGCGCACGTTGGAGAGCGGGCAGACGGTGAGCACGACCCGATCGTCGCGCAGCCGGGCCACCAGCGTCGGGTCCTCCAGGCAGCGCACGCCGTGATCGATGCGACAGACGTCCAGCAGGTCCAGCGCCTCGCGGATATACTCCGGCGGCCCCTCCTCTCCGGCGTGGGCCACCCGGGGGATGCCGAGCTCCCGGGCGAAGCGGAACACCGCGGCGAACTTCGCCGGCGGATTGCCCTGCTCGGCGCTGTCCAGTCCCACGGCGTCGAGCATCTCCCAGTAGGGGGCGGCGCGCTCCAGCACCTGCATGGCCTCCTCGGCCGGGCGGTCACGCAGGAAGGCCAGGATCATCGCGCTGGACACCCCAAGCTCCCGCCAGGCCCGGCGGCGCGCCCGGGAGAGGCCCTCCATCACCACCGGCAGGTCGACGCCGCGCGCCAGGTGCGCCTGGGGATCGAAGTGCAGCTCCACGTGCACGACACCCTCGGCGCTGGCGCGGCGGAAGTAGTCCATGGCCAGGTCGTGGAAGTCCTCTTCGGTGCGCAGCACGCTCATGCCCTGGTAGTAGAGGTCGAGGAAGGACTGCAGGTCGGTGAAGTCATAGGCCGCGCGGACCTCCTCCACCGAGCCGTAGGGCAGGCGGATGCCGTTGCGCTCGGCCAGGGAGAACATCAGTTCGGGCTCCAGCGAGCCCTCGATGTGCAGGTGGAGTTCGGCCTTGGGCAGGCGCCGGAGGAAGTCACGCATGGCACACCTCATGGAAGAGCATCGGTTCTATCCTGAAACATCCTGACCACCCGTGCAAAGTGTGCCGTCGCGCAGGGTCAGGGCACGATCGATACCCGGCGGGTCCACGGCCTCGCCGAGCTGGTGCACCAGGTAGACGACGCTGCGCCCGGCGAGCCACTCGTCGAGCCGGACGGCCAGGCGCGCCGCGGTAACCACGTCGAGCCCGGCGAAGGGCTCGTCGAGGATGACCAGATCCGGCTCGCGCAGCAGCAGCCGGGCGAGACCGAGGCGGCGGGCCTGACCGCCGGAGAGGCGCCGGCCGCCCTCGCCCACCCGTGTCGCGAGCCCCTCGGGCAGCGCGTCCGCCCAGTCGGCGAGCTCGACCATCGCCAGCGCCCGCCACAGCCGCATCTCGTCCGCCTCGGGATCGCCCAGGCGCAGGTTGGCGGCCAGGCTGTCGTCGAAGAGCTCCACGCGCTGGGTGAGGCAGGCCACCCGCCGGCGCAGCGTCACCTCGTCGATCGCCTCCAGGGCAACGCCACCCAGGGTGATCCGCCCGGCGCTCGGCGCGAGCTGGCGGGTCAGCAGCTGGGCCACGCTGGACTTCCCGGCCCCCGAGGCGCCGCACAGCGCCAGCCGCCGACCCGCGGGCAGCGAGAACGACAGCCCCGAGAGCGCCGGCTGCAGGGCGCCGGGATAGTGAAGGTCGACCGCCTCGAGGGAGACGCCGAGGGGGCCGCGAGGCGGCGCCTCGCTCGCCACCCTCGGCACGACGGCGCTCTGGACGCGCGCGGCCTCCAGGGCATTGAGACGCTCGGCGGCGGCCCGCGTCGCGCCGAGCCGAGTAAAGGCCAGGGGCAGCGCCGCCAGCGCCTCGTTGAGCGCCATCACCGCCAGCGGCATCAGCACCATCACCGGGCCGGACAGCGCCCCGGCCTGCCAGGCCAGGGCCGCCAGCACCAGCACCGCGAGCCAGGTGGTGCCGACGGCGAGCCCCGCCAGGGCCGAGCCCAGCGCCGCGACCCGGGCCAGGCGCCATTGCGCGGCCTGCAGGCGGCGCTCGATGGCGTCGAGCC
>JAWWBV010000210.1:0-5050 GCA_033720795.1 Halomonas sp.
CACATCTGCTTCAGCGTGCCGGATCTCGAGGCCGCCCAGGCCTGGTTCGACGCCAACGGGGTCGAGTTCGTCAAGCGCGCCGACCAGGGCAAGATGAAGGACGTGGTGTTCGTGAAGGATGCCGACGGTTACTGGATCGAGGTGGTCGAGGCGGCCCGCATGGCCGGCAAGGGCGACTGAGCGCAGGGGGAGCGTTGGCGGCGCTCGCTTGATCGGGGCCGCCGACCGGCCTAGGGTCATGGTCTGGTTTTCAACGGCATGATCTGCCAAGGAGTCCCCATGACCCTGCCCCTTCGTCCCCTGACGCTGGCCCTCGCCGGCACCCTGCTGGCCGCCCCGCTGGCCGTGACCGGCGTCGCCCAGGCCGCCGAGCCGGAACAGGTGCGCTTCTCCGTGCCGGCCTGGCCGGGCGTCACGGTCAAGACCTCCCTGGCCGCTACCCTGCTCGAGACCCTGGGCTATGCGCCGCAGCAGCAGGAGCTGGGGGCCACCATCACCTACGAGGCCCTGAACCAGGGGGAGCTGGATGCCTACCTGGCGGCCTGGCTGCCTGCCCAGCAGGGGATGTACGACACCAGCTTCGAGGGTGATGACGTCAAGCTCGTCGACCTGGGTACCAACGTCGACGGTGCCCGCCTCGGCTTCGCCGTGCCGGCCTACGTCCACGAGGCGGGTCTCACCTCCGCCGAGGACCTGGACAAGCCCGAGTTCGCCGACAAGCTCGATCGCACCATCTACTCCATCGAGGTGGGTACCGGCATGAGCGATACCCTCAACGAGGCGGTGGAGAATGACACCTACGGCCTCGGCGACTGGGACCTCTCCGAGACCTCCACGCCGGGCATGCTGAGCGCCGTGGACAACGCCCTCAATCGCGAGGAGTGGATCGTCTTCGCCGGCTGGACCCCACACTGGATGAACATCGAGTACGAGGTGAAGTACCTGACCGACACCCAGGACATGTGGGGCCCGGAGGGCGGCCGCAGCGACGTGCGCACCCTGGTGACCCAGTCGTTCGCCGACTCCAACCCCAATGCCACCCGGCTGATCGATCAGCTCAGCTTCACCGCCGACGATCAGAGCGCGATGATCCGCGGCTTCAGCTACGAGGAGCGCGAGCCCGAAGAGGTGGCGGTCGACTGGATGCGCGACAACCCCGCCAAGGTCAAGGCGTTCCTCGAGGGCGTGACCACCCGCGACGGCGAGCCGGCCTGGCCGGTCGTGCAGCAGGCGCTGGAGATCCCCGACGCCTGATCCCTGCCGCCTGATCTTCGACGATACGCGTGACGCGACGAGGCCGCCCCGGAGGGCGGCCTCGTCGTCGTTGGGGCCTGACGATCCGCTCGTCAGTAGCCGGTCATCTCGAGGTAGCCCTCGCCCCGTGGGGTGCCATCGTCGCGGTCGGTCACTCGCACCGCGCCCTCCCAGTAGCTCACCGAGGTGGCCATCCAGCGCTCGGCATGGGGGGCTTCGATGATCAGGTCGAGCCCCCGGCGAGGGAGCTCGAGTCGCCACCGGGTGGGCATCTCGCGGCCCGCCACCGGGTGTCGTTCCAGCGGGGTCAGGCGCAGGGCGTCAGGCTCGAGCGGTATGGCCTCGCCGGCAGGCGTGATCCAGGTGCCGGAGAGATAGTCGCCTCCCGCCTCGCCGCCGCCGCGCAGGCGAAAGGCCATCAGCTTGTGGCCGTCGGCGAGGTGCAGCGAGAACCAGTCCCAGCCGCTCTGGTCCGGGCCGAGCAGCTGGCTGCTCCATTCGCGGTCGAGCCAGGCGCGGCCGCTGACGGCACGGGGCTCGCCCGCCAGGGTGACCTCGCCGGCGACCTCGAAGAAGGGCTGGCTGACGTAGATCGAGCCCTGGCCGTCGGCGGACTTCTGGCTGAAGCCGGCGTCGCCGTGGCGCACCAGCGGGCCCCGGGCCGTGAGATCGAGCCGATAGCCGAAGGCGTCATCGCCCGTCCCGGCGCGGGCACTCACGCGCAGCCGGTCCAGGGCGTCTTGCCGGGGATCCTCGACGCGGCTCTCCAGCGTCCAGTCGTCGAGCCAGGCGCGAAAGGGGCGGGCGGTCACCCCGGCCTGGTCCCGCTCGGGCGAGGCGTCATCGGAATCGCCCCGGGCGAAGCGCTCGGCGACCCGGTGGAGCTCGCCCCGGGAGACCGCCATGTGGGCCATCCACAGCTGCTCGGCGGCCCAGGGGCCTGGCACCTCTGGGCGCTCGGCCGGCGGCTGCTGGGCCTGGCGAAACAGCGTCCATTGAATGCCCAGCCGCTCGCCGTTGGCGTCCTCCAGGTTGGCGGTGAGGTACCACCACTCCAGGCGGTAGTCGGGGTGGGGGCCGTGATCCTCGGGGAAGCGCAGCGGCGTGCCCGGGGCGGCCGCCACGAAGCCGTCGGCCTCGCTGCCCAGCCCCGCGAAGCCCTCGGCCGGCGTCGTCGTCGTCTCCCCGCAGCCTGCCAGCAGGGCAAGGAGCGCGCCGAGCAACGGGCCGAACCGCCGCGACCTCGATGTCTCGATCGGGGGGCGCCTCATGTGGTCTCCTCCTCGGCCAGCAGCGCCCGGGGCGGGGTGCGCCAGAGCGTCAGGGTCGGCATGCCGGCCGCCAGCAGTGCCACTGCCAGGGCGGTGGCCAGGGTCAGCGCGATCTCGCCGGGGAAGACGTGAAGCGGCAGGCGCCAGCCGAAGGCGGCGACGTTGATCACCGCCACCAGGCAGGCGGTGATGGCGATGCCCAGCGGCACGGCGGCGAGCCCGGTCACCAGCGCCACCCCGCCCAGCTGGGCGAGCTGCAGGCCCGCGAGTGCGCGGCGTGGCACGCCCAGCGCCCACAGCGGCGCCAGCCGGCGGCGGCGTTCCCGGGCCTGGGCGAGCAGGCTGGCGAGCAGCGCCAGGGCCGCCACCGCCAGGGTCAGGGCATTGAGGGCCCGGGTGATGGCGAAGGTGCGCTCGAAGATCTCGGTGGAGAGCGCCTTGATCCGACGCTGGTCGAGCACGGCCTCCTCATCCAACGCGAAGCGCGCGGTCAGCGCCCGGCTGAGAAGGTCGGCGGTGTGCCCCTCGGCGAGCACGATGCCGATCGATCCCGGCGGGGCGTCGAAGCGCTCGCGCAGCCCGGCCGCGGCCAGCAGCACCTCACCGCGGGGATTGCCGTAGTCGGGATAGATCGCGGCCACGATGACCTCCTCGCGGCCTTGGTCGCCCGGCGCCTGCAGGACGAGCCGGTCGCCGGGAGCGAGGCCCTGGCCGAGGGCCAGCTGTTCATTGACGAAGGCCTCGCCCGCCGCGAGGGCGGCCCAGGCCGCGTCGCGCCCCTCCCGCGTCGCCAGCAGCGGCCAGCTCGGGGTGAGGCGCTCGCCCGGGGTAATGCCGAAGAGCGTCACCGGTAGGCGCAGGGGCCGGGGGGTGTCGCCGTCGGCCGTGATCTCCACGAGGGTCGCGTCGGCCTCGGCGGTGGGCAGCAGCTCGGCGACCGCGTCGCGGCCCTCGAGCCAGGCCTGCACCTCGTCGAAGCGGTCGGCCGGCGGGCGCAGGTAGAGGTCGGCGGCCAGCCGCTGGTCCAGCCAGTCGAGGAAGGTGAGGCGAAAGCCGCCGACCATGCTGCCGACGCCCAGGTTGGCGGAGAGCGCGATCGCGAGCGCCATCATGGCGAGCGACAGCCGCGGCAGCTGCAGCTCGAGGTCGGCCAGGGCCCACTGGGTCAGGGGGCGATGGCGGGCGAGGCGGCCCAGCCGCGCGAGGCCGACGGCCAGCAGCGGCGCGAGCCACAGCGCGCCGGCGAGCAGCAGCGCCGCGATCATCACGAAGCCGGCGAGGAGCCCCTCGCCGGGCGGTCGGGTGGCGAGCCAGCCCCCGGTGGCCAGCGCCAGCAGGGCGGCGAGGCCGCCGGCGACGGCCTGGCGCCTGAGCTGGCGCTGGAAGCCGGCGCGCCAGGCCTGGGCCTGGCCGAGCGCCAGCACGCCGAGTCGGGCGGCCCGCCACAGGGTGCCGCCGCCGGCGATGGCGAGCCCGCCCAGGGTCACGCCGAGCCCGCCGAGCCAGTAGTGCCAGGGCAGCGCCAACCGGGTGCCCACCGCGGCGCCGTAGAGGCTCTGCAGGGTGGCGGCCACGTCCGGCAGCAGCGCGCGGGCCAGCCAGACGCCACTGGCGATGCCGGCCAGGGCGCCGACGAGCCCGAGCAGCACCAGCTCGAGGGCCAGCACGCCGACCAGGGTGCGTCCCGGCACCCCCAGGGCGCGCAGGGTGCGCAGCAGCCCCAGGCGCTGCTCCAGCGCCAGGCCCAGCGCCGCCTGGACGATGAAGAGCCCGACGATCAGCGCCAGCAGTGCCATGGCGGTGAGGTTGAGGTGAAAGCTCGCGGTGAGCTCGCCGGGGGCCGCCAGGCGCTCGGCGCGGATCAGCCGATAGCCCGCGGGCGCCGCCTCCAGCGTGCCCGCCTCGACCACCAGCTGGCTGAGGGTCTCGCCGCGGTCGAGCAGCCGCGCCGCCGCGGCGATGTCCATCACCAGGGTGCCCGGCGGCAGGCTCGGGGCGAGGACCAGCGGCGGCAGCGACCGGCCGTCGGCCAGCGCCGGGGTGGCACCGGAAGCTCTCGAGGCCTCGCGCCCCAAGTGCTCCGCAGTGGCCGGCGCCAGGCGGGTCTGCCAGGGCGGCGTGAAGAAGGCGGCGAGTCCGCCTGGGGCTGAGGAAGAGGGAGTGTTGGCGGTGGCGAAGGCGCTGTCGCCGGGCAGGGTCAGCGGGTCGATGCCGATCACCGTCAGCCGCTCGCCCTGCACACTGACCACCTCGCCCTCCAGCAGCGGCGAGACGGGCAGGCCCGCGCGGCGCAGCGCGACGAAGTCATCGCGCGAGAGCGCCTCGCCGTCGCGGCGCTCGAGGCGATCCAGGCCGCCGGTGAAGAGCGCCTCGGCCCGGGCGTAGCTCTCCCGGGCCGAGGCGTTGATCGCCTGTACGCCGCTCCACAAGGCGCCGGCCACCCAGAGTCCCAGCAGCAGCATGGCCAGCTGGCCGGGGTGGCGGCGATAGTGGCCGAGCAGGGTGGCCAGGGTGACGAGGATCAG
>JAWWBV010000211.1:0-5044 GCA_033720795.1 Halomonas sp.
CGTTGGGATAGAGCTCATGGGTATCGAGGCCCTCGGGCTCGACGAACACCTGGTGGCTGGCCTTGTCGGCGAAGCGGTGCACCTTGTCCTCGATCGAGGGGCAGTAGCGCGGCCCGACCCCCTCGATCACCCCCGAATACATCGGCGAGCGGTCGAGGTTGGCATGGATGATCTCGTGGGTGCGCTCGTTGGTGTGCGCGATGTGGCAGCTCACCTGGCGCGGATGCATCCCGCGGTTGCCCATGTAGGACATCACCGGGGTCGGGGTATCGCCGGGCTGCTCCTCCAGGGAGGCGAGATCGATGCTCTTGGCATCGAGACGCGGCGGCGTGCCGGTCTTCAGGCGATCGACCCGGAATGGCAGGGCCCGCAGCCGCTCGGCCAGGCCGTTGGAGGCGGGATCTCCCGCGCGGCCGCCGCGGCTGGTGTCCAGGCCGATGTGGATCACGCCGCCAAGGAAGGTGCCCGTGCAGAGCACCACCGTCTCGGCGAGGAAGCGGATGCCGGTCTCGGTGACCACGCCCCGCACGGTGTCGCCGTCGACGATCAGGTCGCCTGCGGCCTGCTGGAACAGGGTCAGGTTGGCCTGGTTCTCCAGCATGGTGCGGATCGCCGCCTTGTAGCGGACCCGGTCGGCCTGGGCGCGGGTGGCCCGCACCGCCGGCCCCTTGCGGGCATTGAGCACGCGAAACTGGATCCCGCCGAGGTCGGTTGCCAGGCCCATGGCACCGCCCAGGGCATCGATCTCCTTGACCAGATGGCTCTTGCCGATCCCGCCGATGGCGGGATTGCAGGACATCTGGCCGAGGGTCTCGATGTTATGGGTCAGCAGCAAGGTCCGGCAGCCCATGCGGGCCGAGGCCAGGGCGGCTTCGGTTCCGGCATGGCCGCCGCCGATGACGATGACGTCAAAGCGGTCGGGGTACTCCAAGGGTCACCTCTTGGCGCGATGCGCCGATGTGGCAGTCAGGGGTGGAAATCAGCGGGCCAGTATAAACCCCCTGTGGGTAATCGTCAGGGTTTTCCACACCCGAATTCCTGCCCCGCGGCCCTCATCGCTCTCCATATACAATAAAACAGAATATAAAAGAGAAGTTCTGTTGTGGTTGTAACTACTGGTGTGGACATTTTCGGTGGATAAGCGGATAAAGGCCATTTTTATCAACAGCTTGTATTGTTGACCTCTCGTGGGAGAAAGGGGTGACTGCCTGCGGACGAGGTGTCCGGAGGCTGTGGATGGAATCAGGCCTTGTCCACATGCGAAAGCGATCACCGCTTGTCCACCGTTCCCTACCGGGCTTGTTACCGTGACTGTGAACACATGGGGACCAGGCGTCCATCTCCCCCTATGACGGGGCCTGCAGGCGGATCCAGGCAGCTTCCAGAAGATTTCTGTCCACAGGCAAAAAAAGGCCCTGTCGATAACGACAGGGCCTGTTTTGAAGGGCTGCTCTAGGGGCGCCAGGCGCCGGAATCAGTGCTTGAGGACCCGTGACAGGAAGCTCTGGGTGCGTTCGTTTTGCGGCGAGTCGAAGACCTCCTCGGGCGGCCCCTCCTCGGTGATCTCGCCCTTGTGAATGAAGATCACCCGATCGGCGACCTCACGGGCGAAGCCCATCTCGTGGGTGACGATCAGCATGGTCATGCCCTCCCGTGCCAGTTCCCGCATGGCGTCCAGGACCTCGCCGATCATCTCCGGATCCAGCGCCGAGGTGGGCTCGTCGAACAGCATGAGGCGCGGCTCCATGGCCAGCGCACGGGCCAGGGCCACGCGCTGCTGCTGGCCGCCGGAGAGCTGGCCGGGATGCTTGGCGGCCTGGTCGCTGATGCCGACCCGCTCGAGCAGGCGCTCGGCGGTCTCGGTGGCGTCCTCCTGGCTCCAGCCGCGCACCTTCATCGGCGCCAGGGTGACGTTGTCCAGCACGCTCAGGTGGGGAAAGAGGTTGAACTGCTGGAAGACCATGCCGACCTCGGTGCGGATCTTCTGCAGCGCCGCCGAGGCCTTGCCGTGGGGTACCAGCTGGCTGCCATCGACCTCCAGATAGCCCTGCTGGAACTCCTCGAGGCCGTTGATGCAGCGGATCAGCGTCGACTTGCCCGACCCGCTGGCACCGATGATGACCACCACCTCGCCGGGAGAGACCTCGAGGTCGATGTCCTTGAGGACGTGCAGGCTGCCGAAATGCTTGTTGACCTTGTCCATGCGCACGATGGGATCGCCGCCGGACGTGGACTTCTCGTGTGTCATGTCGCGCGTTCCTTATTGTCCGACCAGGCCTCTGCGCTCGAGCTGGCGCAGCATGAACGACAGGGTCAGGGTGATCGCCAGGTAGAGCAGGGCGACCATCAGGTAGACCTCGAGGGCATTGAAGGTGGTGGCGATATAGACCTGACCCTGTCGGACCAGTTCGCCGACCCCGATCACCGAGAACAGCGAGGTGTCCTTGATGCTGATGATGCCCTGATTACCCAGCGAGGGGATCATGCGCCGGAAGGCCTGGGGCCAGATGATGTAGCGGAAGGTCTGGCGGCGCGACAGGCCGAGCGACAGGCCCGCCTCGCGCTGGCCGCGCTCGATGGACTGCACGCCGCCGCGCACGATCTCCGAGATGTAGGCGCCGGAGTTGACGGCGATGGCGGCGATACCGGCCACCAGGGCGTTGATCGGACCGCCCAGCAGCTGCGGCAGGCCATAGAAGATGAACAGCACCTGCACCAGCACGGGGGTGCCGCGGAAGATCTCGATATAGGCCACGGCCGGGATCTTCAGCCAGCGGGAGGGACTGATGCGCAGCAGGCCGAAGAGGATGCCGATCAGGAAGCCGATGGCCAGGCCGCCGAAGGAGATCAGCAGGGTATAGGGGATACCCTTGAGCAGGAAGGGAATGGAGGCAAAGGCCGCCTGCCAGTCGAATTGGAAGGTGACGTCCACAAGGTTTCTCCGTCAAGACGCGGGGGATGGCGACGGGGGAGTATACCGGAGGCACAACGCAGCGGGGCCGGGCCTCATGACCCGACCCCGCTGACGGGAGTCGCCGGGCATCACTCGCCGCTGGCGCTACCGAACCACTTGGCGTGGATCTCGTCGTAGGTGCCGTCTTCCTTCATCTCGGCCAGGGCCTCGTTGACGGGCTCGACCCACTCGCTGCCCTGGACGAAGACGATGCCGTACTGCTGGCCCTCGTAGAGGTCGCCCACGACCTTCACGCGTCCCTCGCCCTTGGTCTTGGAGAAGTAGCCGACGTTAGGCGCATCGTAGAAGACCGCATCGACGCTGCCGCCGAGCAGGGCCATGTACATGTCGCTGCTGCCCGGGTAGGGGGTGATGTCGGCGTCGTCGCCGAGGTTTTCCTGGAGGAAGTCGTAGCTGGTGGAGCCGACCTTGGTGCCGATCTTCTTGCCTTTCAGGTCCTCGATCTCCTGGACGCTGTCGTCGTTGGTGCCGACCAGGATGCGAAGGCCACTGTCGTAGTAGGGATCGGAGAAGTCGACGATCTCGGCCCGCTCGTCGGTGATGGTGATGCCGGCGATGGCGATGTCGACGTTGCCGGTCTGCACGGCGGGAATGATGCCGTTGAAGTCCATCGTGCGCAGGTTGTACTCGAAACCGGCCCGCTCGGCGACCTCGCTGATGATGTCCATGTCGAAGCCGACCATCTCGCCGGACTCCTGATCCATCATCTCGAAGGGCACGAAGCTCGGGTCGGTGACGACCTCGAGCACGTGCTCATCGGCATTGGCAAGCGTAGCACCACTCAGCCCGATGGCGATGCTGGCGGCCAGCGTGGCTCGTTTCAGTTGCTGTTTCATGGTATTCCCCGTGGAAGGATTTCTTATCATTCACGCCATCAACGATGGCGAGTTCCCGGAGAAGCGTCAAGTGACGGGCAAGGCAGGCTTTCGCCGCTGAGCCAACGTTGTCGCTCAGACCATGAAGGAGGCGCCGCACCCGCAGGTGGTGGTGGCGTTGGGGTTCTGGACCAGGAAGCGAGCGCCGGCCAGGCCCTCCTCGTAATCGACGGTGGAACCGACCAGGTATTGATAGGAGAGCGGGTCGACGACCAGCGCCACCGCGCCGAACTCGACGAGGGTATCGTCCTCGGCGGTCTCCTCGGCGAAGTCGAAGCCGTACTGGAAGCCCGAGCAGCCGCCGCCGGTGACGTAGACGCGCAACTTGAGCCGGGGGTTGCCCTGTTCCTCGATCAGCGCCGCGAGTCGAGCTCGGGCGCCGTCGGAGAGCATCAAGGGGGTGGGAACGAAGGATTCGGCACCGCTCATGGGTGACCTCCCCTGGATCGATGAATGGCGTGACTGCCGACGATTATCCCCATGCCCCAGCAAAAGGGTCAACTTTGTGGGGTGGGAAGAGCGTAATGAAGATGGTGGGAGAGCTCGGAGGCGATCCGAGGGCAGGCCAGCGAGGAGGCGCTGTGACCCCCTCCCCGGGCGCTACCGACGCCCTGCGACGCTCTCGCATTCCTGCTTCGCTTGCAGGACCGCTGCTGGCCATCCATGGCCCGCCCGTTCGAAGCAAGGCTTCTCACCCCTGGCGTAGGACCTCCTCTCAGGCCCTCCCCGGCGCTCCTCGCAACGCGCCATTCCGATCGTTCTATGCCGCTTGTGTCAGGGCATGATGGCCGGGGCGTCGAGGCCGGCGGTCTCGTCGAAGCCGAACATCAGGTTGAGGTTGTGCACGGCCTGGCCGGAGGCGCCCTTGACCAGGTTGTCGATTACCGAGAGCACCACCACGGTGTCGCCATCGCCGGGGCGATGCACCGCCAGCCGGCAGACGTTGGCGCCCTTGACGCTGCGCGTCTCGGGGTGGCTGCCGGCGGGCATCACGTCGACGAAGGGCTCGCCGGCGAAGCGGCGCTCGAAGAGCGCCTGGAGATCGCCCGGCTCGACGGTGAGGCGCCCGTAGAGGGTGGCATGGATGCCGCGGATCATCGGCGTCAGGTGTGGCACGAAGGTCAGGCCCACCGGGCCGCCGGCGGCATCGCCGAGCCCCTGGCGGATCTCGGGCAAGTGACGGTGGCCCGAGGCA
>JAWWBV010000212.1:0-5042 GCA_033720795.1 Halomonas sp.
CCCGGCCGCCAGCGCGGCGGCCTCCATGGCCTCGACCCAGTGGGGCGAGAGGGTGCCGATGTTGATCGTCAGGGCGCCGGCCAGGGCGGTGAACTCGGCGGCCTCCTCGCGGGCGTGGACCATGGCCGGCGAGGCGCCGAGCGCCAGCAGCACGTTGGCCATGCTGTTCATGGCCACGTGATTGGTGATGTTGTGGACCAGCGGGCGGGTCTCGCGCACCCGGGCCAGGTGCGTGGCGGGATCGATGTGGTGCATGGGGGCCTCCCCGGCGCGCGAGGTGCAGGTCGACGGGAGGCCGGCGCTGCACGACTCCCTACGCCGGCATTGTCCGGGTCAGGTTCCGAGGGTGCGTCTCAGCCGCGGCGTGCTCGTCGCGGCGCCCCTGTCGTCAGGCCTCACTATCCCCATCGTCCGCGCGGCTGTAAAGACCGCGTATCAGGCCAGCAGCTGAATGCCGACCAGGGTGATCAGGCTGGCCAGGGTCAGGCTGTAGAGGGCCTCCCTGGTCTCCTCCTGCTGTACCAGCGAGGGCAGCATCAGCACCAGCCCCGACGCCCCCAGGGCGACCAGTTCCAGTGGCACTGCCACCGGCTGCCAGCCGACCAGCAGTGTGCCGATGGCCAGCAGCAGCAGGCCCGCGACGACCAGTTGGCCGGCCTGTCGTGCGCTGGTGGAAAGGCTTTCCTGAGTGATCGTATGCATGCGGACGTCTCCTCGTCGTGGTCGGGCCGCATATCGCCCTACCTCTCGACGTTACGAGAGACGCCTTAACGACCGCTTAAGGAAAGATGACCGTCGCGTGTCGGTGGCGCCTGCGATGCTCAGGCCTCCCCGTCGAGCCAGCGCAGTGCCACCCTCCGTGCGCGAACCAGCTCCCTGCACCAGGTCAGTCGGCCGGCCGTCCGGCGGATGCCCGCCCGGCGCAGCTTGACGAGGATTCGTGTCGGCAGGCCGACCAGCACCAGGGAGACCCCCTCGCGGTGCATCTCATCGATCAGTGCCTGGAGGGCCACGATGGCGGTGCCGTCCATGCTCGGCACGTCGTGCATGTCGAGGATGACGACCCGCACCTGAGGATCCACTCGATGCAGCGAGGTGAGGGCCTTCTCGGCGGCACCGAAGAACAGCGGGCCGTTGATGTCGTAGAGGGCAATCTCACCAGGCAGCTCCTCGAGGCTCGCCGGACGGTCATCATCGACGCGACGGGTCTCGGTCAGCAGCGACATGCGCCGGATGAACAGGGCGGCGGCCAGTCCCATGCCCACGGCCACCGCCAGCACCATGTCGAAGAGCACGGTCAGGGTGAAGCAGGTCGCGAGGATTGCCACGTCCCCCGGCGGGGCCGAGCGCAGGGTGTGCAGGACGTGCCGGGCCTCGCTCATGTTCCAGGCGACGATGAACAGCAACGCCGCCAGCGCGGCCATCGGTACTCGCCCCAGCAGGTCTGCCAGGGCCACCACCGCCAGTAGCACCACCAGGGCGTGCACCACGGCCGAGATCGGCGAGCGGGCGCCGCTTCGGATGTTGGTGGCGGTGCGGGCGATGGCCGCGGTGGCGGTGATGCCGCCGAACAGCGGCGCCACGATGTTGCCCAGTCCCTGGCCGATCAGCTCGGCATTGGGATCGTGCCGGGTCCGGGTCAGCCCGTCGGACACCACCGCGCACAGCAGTGACTCGATCGCCCCCAGCAGGGCGATGGCGAAGGCGGGCCCCAGCAGGGCGCGAATCAGGGCGAAATCCAGCGCCAGGGGTTGGCCATCCGCACCGGGCAGCCGCCAGGGAGCGATGAAGCTCGGCGCGATGGGAGGGATGCCGCCGCCCATCTCGCCCTGGGCCTCCCAGGTGAAGCGCGAGGCGATGGTCTCCACCTTCGCGCCCGATCCGGCCAGCCAGTGATTGATGGCGAAGGCGGCCAGGGCCCCGGCTACCAGGCCGACCAGCGGCGCGGGCAGCGGCAGCCCCAGGCGCGGCCAGAGCAGCATGACCCCCAGGGCGAAGAGGCCGATCCCCAGCTCGAGGGGCTCCACGGTCGGCAGCGAGAGGGCGATCCGTGCGAGGTTCTCGACGAAATGCTCGCCCAGCTGGCCGACCTGAAGGCCCAGGAAATCGGGCAGCTGCAGCACCGCGATCACCACCGCGATGCCCGCCGTGAAGCCGAGGACCACCGGATAGGGCACGTACTGGATCAGGCGCCCCATGCCGGTGACGCCCAGCGCTACCAGGATCATGCCGGCCATCATCGAGGCAATCAGCAGGCCGCCCAGCCCGTACTGCTGGACGATGGGAAAGAGGATGACCACGAAGGCCGCCGTCGGGCCCGAGACATTGAAGCGGGAGCCGCCGGTCAGCGCGATGAGCACGCCGGCGACGATCGCCGTGTAGAGTCCGTGCTGGGGAGGCACGCCGGTGGCGATCGCCAGCGCCATGGAGAGCGGCACCGCCACGGTGCCGACGGTCAGCCCGGCCAGGCCGTCGCGGCGCAGGTCGTCCAGGCCATAGCCGTCGCGCCAGGCCCCACGCAGGCCGGTGGCGATGGGGGGAAGGGACGGTCGGTGGCGTGCCATGCGGGGCCTCCCTGGAGATCGAGCTGGTTGGCAATGTTAACGACATTAACATGCTATTAGCATGATCGACAAAGGCGCTACCGCCGTTGCCCGGGACGCTGACGCGCATTAACATTTGATGATAATGCTCTGGAGAATCGTCATGGAAAAGAAAACGGCACGCCTGACCCTGCTGATCGATCCGCACAAGAAGCGAGCCTTCGAGCAGCTGTGTGCGGCACAGGACCTGACGCCATCCCAGGTGGTGAGACAGCTGATCCGCGACTACCTGCGCGATCATGACGTGACGTACGAGACGCGCCCCGACCCGGCCGGGGACGGGCCGGAAGGACGCTGAGGCTCAGCGGTCGAACCGCGTCATGCCCTGCGCTGGGTCCGGGGCAGCGCGGCGGTGACGCTCAAGCCGCCGCCCGGGGCCTCATCGAGTCGCAGTTGGCCGTGATGGCGCTGCAGCAGGGTCTCGCCCCGCCAGGCCTGGAACGCCAGCTTGCTCTCGTAACGATGGCCGGCGATGCTCTGGTCGGCTCCCCCGGGGGCGTCGACCCCAGCAGGCCGCGCTCGGTGAGCACGGCATGGGCCCGGCGCAGGTCGCCGGCCATCACGCACGGATGGTGCTCGTAGTAGCGTCCCCAGCCCGCCTGTTCCGCGCCCAGCCGCGCCGGGTCGGCGAACTGCAGCCGATACAGCTCGATCCCAGGCGCCGGATGCCGTTGGCTACCGTCGGCGTCGCGGTGAACAGCACCCATTCGAGGTAGTGCTCCTGGAAGAGCGGTCCTCCGCTGGCTCGTCCCGCCCCGACCGCCGCCAGGGGGATCCCGCCCTGCCAGAGCCCGAAGAGACGTGGCAGGAAATGGCGGATGCGGGCGCCATGCTCGGCCGCGAAGCAGCGGCGCACCAGCCGCTCCAGGCGGCGGCGCTCATGCCAGTGGCGGCCCTCCCGCCACTCGAGGGGGAAGGCCGCGGCGACCGGCGCATTCGCGGCGAGAGGGGCCGGCGGTGGGGATTGGCCGGGGGCGTGAACGGGGCGGGGAATCGACATCGGGGCGTCTCCATGACGTTTCCCCGATACTGTGGTTCCGGCAACTTAACGACGGCTTAAGATGCGTGAAGAAGCGAGGCCGATGACAGGATGGTGTTCAGGGCGCGGGGGCGGCAGCGCCCAGGAAGCGTTCCTGCCAGTAGTCCAGGTCCAGTGAAGTGGTGGTGACGTGGCGACCGCGCCCCGGCGCATGGATCATTTCGCCGTCGCCCAGATATATACCGACGTGGCTCGCCTTGCGGCCGCCCGCGGTGGCGAAGAACAGCAGGTCGCCGGGGCGCGCCTCGTCGACGCGCGGCAGGGCCTCGAACTGCGCCCGGGAGGTGCGCGGCACGCGGATGCCGGCGCGGGCATAGGCCCGCCGGACCAGGCCCGAGCAGTCCAGGCCGCGCTCGCCGGTGCCGCCGTAGCGGTAGGGGATGCCGAGGGAGCCTCTGGCTTCGGCGAGGATCAGCGCGCGGTCCATGGTGATTCCCTCGGGCTCGTCACGGGTGGCGAGTTCGCGGCCCGCACAGCCGGACAGCCCCCAGGCGATCAGCAGGGCGATCACCAGCCGGATCGCGCCGTCCCTGGCCGATCGACGGGCGGGCATCAGCGAAAGGCGATGCGCGTGCCGCTGGCCAGCATCTCGTCCGGCGAGAGGGCGTGGCCCGGCACGCCGATCATCTCGTCGCCGCACTGGTCGCCCCAGGTGAGCACGCCGTGAGACAGGCCGATACCGCCGAGCAGGTCGCGGATCTCGCCGGTGCCCAGGAAGGTACGGGTCTTGCCGTCGGCATCGGAGAGCTCCGAGACGTCGTTGGCATGGTGGAAGCGCACGGTATAGATGCCGTCCATGGATTCGACCTCAACGATGGGCGTCAGGCCGTGGGCGATAGCGTTGGCAATTTCCTTGAGGGTGACGTGATCACCCAGCTGGTAGGCCGCGATGGACATGGGGAGGTGCCTCTTTCGTTGTCATGGTGCTGTACAATTAGTGTAGAAGGTTGCCGGGCCACATCAAGCCCGTTCGCGGTGACATCTCGCCTGGCGTCTCCGGCGCGTCTCGCGGATCGGCGCCGGACGCGCCGCGGCGCCTGTCGGGGCTGGAAAAGCTCACCCCCTGCCCCCACGTCCTTCTATTCTCGTCACCGTGGCGGCATCCTGCCGCGAATTTTTTGCCATCCATTACGGTTCATCCGTTACCGCACACAGGAGTCCCGCATGAGCTTCCAGGGAGAACAGCATCCGGGCGTCCAGGCCCCGACCGCCGAGAGCGAAGGCTTTCGCCTCAACCACACCATGCTGCGCATCAAGGATCCCGAGAAGGCGCTGGCCTTCTACACCCGCGTGTTCGGCATGCGGGTGCTGCGCCGCCTCGACTTCGAGGAGATGCAGTTCTCGCTCTACTTCCTGGCGCGGCCCGAGGCCGGCGAGGCGATCCCCGAGGAGCGTGACGC
>JAWWBV010000213.1:0-5035 GCA_033720795.1 Halomonas sp.
TCGCGGGGCCGAGGCCGCGTGGCCTACTCTTCGTCGTCGCGGCGCTGCTCGCGCAGGAGCGCCATGAACTGTTCGGGCGGGGGCAGCGACACCAGCCGGGCGGCGATGGACGACATGCCGGACGCCTCCATGGCGTACTTCCTGGCGTAGCTCACCGAGACGCTGGCGGCGGCCATGTAGACCCCGGTGTTGACGCCGCCGGTGACGGAGGCCCCGACGGAGGTCTCGGTGGACTCGCTCACCGTGAAGCTGAGCCGCGCCTCGACGGTCGCCTCGGTATAGGCGTAGAAGCTCGGCGTGAAGCCCAGCGCCAGCAGGCTGTAGGTCTCGCCGCCGATGTCGACCTCCGTCTCTCCCATCACCTTGGCCATCTCCACGGCGTTGCGATCGAGGGCGAACTGGCCCTCGGCGATCGCCATGCCGAGGCGCTCGACGATCTGCGGCAGCGGCGCCGTGACCAGGGCACGGGTCGTCCGGGTGCCGGCACTCATGAGCGGCGCTCCCGCTGGAGGGCCTGGATCGCCTCGACGAAGAGCTCGGGCGGCGGCACCGAGGCCAGGCGCGCGGAGATCTGGCTGTTGCCGGTCACCGCCATGTTGAACTGCCGGGACTCCCGCTTGTCCACGCTGACGCCGACCGCCACGGCGGTGCTGGCGCCCTCGCGACTCTCCACCTGCCGGGAGCGGGTGCGCGAGAACTGCCGGGTCACGGTGAGCCCCTCGCTGCCCGTCAGTTCGATCTGTTCGCTGGTGGCGCTGAACAGCTTGATGTCATAGGTATCGGTGGCGCGCATCACCTCGACGACGTGGCCCAGCTGGTTGGCACGCAGCGTGCCGGTGGCATTGAGACTGGCCGCGAGGTGATGCGCGTAGGCCTCGGCGGCATTCGCCGCATGCCCGGCCACCGCCGCGCCGTCGAGGGGAAACGCCTGGCCCTCGACGGTGATGGAGAACGCCGACAGGTCGGGCGAAGCCGGTTGCCACAGGAACACGAAGCCATTGCCGCCGCCTCCGCCCTGCAGGTCGGGCGCGACGCCGTCCAGCAAGGCGCTCCCCTCGCTGCGCAGCGACAGCCAGTAGAAGTCGCGCTCGGGGGTCATGATCCAGGTGGTTCGCCACTGCTGATTCGGCGTTCCATCGTCATCGTTGGCGCGCGCCGCTCGCTGCTCGCCCTGGCTCTCCACTAGATCGATCTGGCTCTCAGGGACACCGTTCGCGATCATGAAGTCGCGCACGAAGCGTCCCCTGGCCTCACCCAGCGCCAGGTTCTTCTCGGCCGAACCCTGTCGGTCGGTCATGCCTTCCAGGCGGACCCGGGTGCCCGTCGCGGCAAAGCCGCGCGCCAGTTCGGTCAGGGCGCGTCGATCGTCCTCGCTGCGAAATTCCGCCTTTCCGGTGTCGAAGTAGACGCCGAAGCTCGGCTCTCCCGCCTGGTGCGGGGGATGCAGGGTGGTGGTGAAGCCGCCGGCCGCGTCGACCCGGCTCTTGACGTGCTCGGCGTAGGCCTCGAGGTCCGCCTGGGCACTGGTCGAGACCGTCGTACCGCTATTCAGCACATAGTCGGTGGCGACATTGTCGCGGATGGCGACCAGCCCGTTGGCCGTGGCGGTAAAGGTAAAGGCCACCGAGCGCGACGTCGTCACGACCTGGTGGCCGGGCGCATCGCTGGAGATGCTGAGCGCCGTGGCCGGTGGCGAGTAGACCATGGCATCGACGTCCTGGCGCCCGGTCAACTGGTCCAGCAGGCTGCCGAGCCGCGCCCGGGGCTCCTGCCCGCTCGGTACCACCTGGGTCCCGTTGACCGACAGGGTGCCGGTGGCATCGGCGCGATACTCGAGCCGGGCCTGACGGGTCTCGACCCGCGTGCCGCTCTCGCTCTGGGACTCGGAGGCCGACGACGAGGCGCTCTGCTGGCGGGTATCGCCCAGGCGAGCGCTGGCCGAGAATCCGAACTCGTCGGTCTTGCCCACCTCGAGGCGCAGCTGCAGAGCGACCGAGACGTCGGCGTGCTGATAGTGGTAGAAGGCGGGCATCAGGCCCAGCTCCAGCAGCGAGCGCTCGCCCAGGTCATCGTGGATCTCGGTGAAGGCCTGCATCTGGCGCACCGAGTTCTCGTCAAGCTCCTGCTGGGCCTTGGCGATGCCCAGCCCCAGCTGCTTGATGAACTCCGCCACGCTGGCGTCCGCCAGTACCTGGCCGGGCGTCAGGCCGTCGTAGTTGGCCATGTCATGTCACCTCCTGTCGGGAGAGGTCGGGCGGCAGGGTGGCCCTGCGCGCCAGATCGGGCCGCACCCTGGCGCGGCGCACGGTGTAATAGCCGTGGCGAGAGAGGGCCTCGGTCAGCGTCTGGGGGGTGAGGGTCAGCCGCCGCTGCCGCCAGGCCCGAAGCTCGGCGGCCAGGGCCAGCCGATCGGGGTGGGCGATAGCGACCGCCTGTTCCAGCTGGTGGTCGGCCTCGTCCTCGCGACCGAGAAACAGCAGCAGGATCGCCCGTCGCAGGGTCAGGGTCGCGTGGTCGCGCCGCTGCAGGGGAGACGGCGTACCGCGCCGCTCGAGCTCCTCACAGGCGGCCACGGTGAGCGCCAGGGCATCGCCGTGCCGGCCCTCGCGCTCGAGGCTCTCCAGGATGCAGTCGGTGTAGTGACGCGAGAAGGGGGTCGGCGCCGCCATCTCGCCGGCCAGGCGTAGCGCCAGCCGATAGAGTTCGAGGGCACGCCCGTGGTCGCCGGCCAGGGCGGCCAGCTTGCCCTTCTCGGCGATGGCCAGATGCCGGAGATGCGGCGACTCTCGCTCATGCTGCTCGGCGGTCATGGGCTGTCTCCGGAGGGGGGCGCCGCCTCGACGAAGCGGGTCCGGGCACCGGCCGCGGCGAGCTCGCTGGCGAGCACCCGCGCCTCGAGGTCCGACAGGTCGGCCACGATGCGCGAGGGGGCGCGGGGCGACGCGTCCAGGCCGAAGCGGGTCAGCACGGACTTCAGTCGCGCCGCATCCCGAGCGGCCAGCAGCTCGATGCCGGCACGCCCGAAGCCGCTCGGCTCGCGCTCGACCGAGAGGCCCAGCGCGCGGGCCTCCTCGAGACATTGCCGTGCATGAGCCGCGTCGCAACCCTCGGACAGGGCCAGCGGCGGATGGGCGAGGACACGAGGCGCTACCGCTGGCGGAATGCCGAAGCGCTCCTCGAGCCAGACCAGTACCTCGCTGGTGGGGGGTGCCTCGCCGGTCAGCACCAGGTCCCAGCGCATCAGGGCACGATTCACCAGCCGGATGCCGCCCTCTCGGCCCAGGGAGGACCAGAGCGAGCGCGCCTCGGCGTAGGTCAGCCCCAGCGGGAGCCATCCGGACCGGAGCGTCTGCTGCTTCTCACGCAGGCGAGCCTGCAGCCAGGCCGGCACGCTGGTATCCGGGGCGAGATGAAGATCGAACGGCCCCGCGTCGCTCTGGGCCCGGGTGACCAAGGCGCCCTCGCCGAGGCGTCGGGCGAGGCTCTCCACCGCCGCCGCTCCGACCCCACCCAGCACCACGCCCGGCGGTGTGGCCAGCAGCCCGAAGGCGCGCTGCGACGAGACCCCGAGGAAGTCGGCGAGCGACTCGGTCACGGTCGCGATGCGCGCGACATCCTGGACCTGAACGGCCACGTCGAAGTAGGTCACCTCGGGCGGCGCCTCCCCCTGGGGAGCCACACGGGATTCCAGGCCCAGCGAGGCCAGCAGCCGATCGAGGGCCGTGGCGGTGTCGGCGTCGAGGTCATCGACGAGGACGGTCGGGGCTCGGAAGATCGCTTCGGCCACGTCGGCGACGGGCCTGGCGAGACCGTCGGCGACGGCGCGAAGCGCGGAGGGCGACACGTCACCGGGCGAGGTGACGACCACCTGATGACGCGACGGGGAGATGGCCGAGCTGCTTGTCACCCCAGTCCTCCTTCCACGAAGGTATCGTGGGCCTGGAGAGGAAGGCGCCTCGTAGGGTGCACATGGCCACTGACGGTCATCGGCGAGGCGGGGCGCCGGATCAGCAAATCATCTTGAAGCTAAGTTCAGGCCATCAGATCCGTCAAACTCCAGTAAGCGGATATGTCATGCTCACTGGTGCAGGTTAGTCACACCATCCCGGCACGCCCCGGCGGATCCGCCGCGAGAAATCGGCATCGTCATGGGCCTGCCGGGCGCGCTCGGTGATGTCGCCCAGGCGGCGCAGCTCACTGAGGCGGTAGCCCTCGACCAGCCCGCCCTGCTCATGGACATACCCCGGCAGCAGGCCGCTGAGCAGCAGGCGATGATCCACCGGCAGCCCCTCGATGATCCGGCGCATCATGGCGAATACCAGGGTCGTGCAGTTGGCGGTGACGGTGTGGTAGAAGCGCGGCTCGCGGGCGAGGTCG
This sequence comes from Halomonas sp., assembly GCA_033720795.1. Taxonomy (GTDB): domain Bacteria; phylum Pseudomonadota; class Gammaproteobacteria; order Pseudomonadales; family Halomonadaceae; genus Halomonas. Next base: position 4,378 of record JAWWBV010000213.1, read on the forward strand.
TTGGCCGCGGCCACCAGCGCCAGCAGCAGCCGGCGCCGCGTCCCGGCCGACAGGGTGCTGTGGTAGAGGGTCACCCGCTCGCCGCGCACGTTGCTGCGCAGGCGCACCGCGTCGCGCTCGTCGGCCGCGATGATCGCCAGCTCGTACTGCTTGAAGAAGCCGCCGATCTCCGAGAAGCGCTCGTCGCGCGCCCGGCGTACCTCCACCGAGAAGGCGGCGAAGTCATCGACCTGGCCGTCGTCCCCGGCGAAGCCGAAGGAGACCAGCACGTGGGCGATGCCCGGCCGCCCCCAGCTGGAGACGATCAGGTCCACGCTGCTCAGGCGTTGGAGGTCATAGACGCGCCGCTCCCAGCCGCCCCGGGCGGTGTCCCGCGTCTGCCAGTCGAAGTGGCGCACATGGTCGAGGGTCAGCCGCTCCCCCACGACCCGGCCGGTGGCGAGGTGGGCCACGTCCTCGGCCCAGTCGCGATCCTTCTGCGGCACGAGCCGCCGCCACCAGGCCAGCAGCACGGCCATCTGCACGCCCATGCCGACCAGCGCCACGAGCGCTGCCCCCCACCAGGCGAGCCATAGCCAGCCCGCCCCCGCCGCCAGCCACAGCCCCACCCCGCCCCACCGCCAGGGGCGCGGCAGCGGCAGGCGATGGCCCAGGGCCA